>JAQTRE010000005.1 GCA_028711995.1 Dehalococcoidia bacterium
AGCAATTCCCTCCCAGTTATCAACGCCAACCACGATTGCCGACAGCAAAACCTTTGAGCTGAGTGAGACCAGTGTCATATCCGCAACCGTGACCACCGACCTGTTCATCACTCCCCGGATCGTCATCTTGGCCAATCGGCAATCCATTTCTCAAATGCGCAGCGAAGTGGCTGCGGAAGGGCATCTCGCTGAGGCACATTCTTAATCACGTTGCCTGCGAGTCTGTCCTTATCGACACGTAGCCCTAACTGTGTGTGATATTGCGACTCGTATACCGTATAGGCCGTTTTGTATAGATTCATAACCATGACATACTTTTCAGAAGATACGGGATACGGCTCTCATCCCTGCCAGTACATGCGAGAAGTTCCCGTTGCTGCAACTGAGCGCCACCAGATGAGCTTCAAAGTCCCCATCCGCTTTCTTGCTATAAACCCGCTGACCCTCATGCCCGCAAAGAGCAATATCGAACCCTTCTTCCACAAACCGTTTCTTGACTCGGTCAATCTTTCGGGTACCAATGTTCAGCACCCGGGCTATTTCACTGTTCGTAGGATTGTGTTCTTGAACTTCCCCTTCATCGCAGTTCAGGAGAATGAGGGCATTCAAGACCTTTCGAGAACTATGTTTCCCTTTTTCTGTAATCTTCTTGAGTTCCTTGCGTTCCTCGTCCGTCAATCTAACTTTATATTTCAACAGCGGCATAGCAACCTCCTTTCTGGGGATTACCATACCGCATTTGTAGCGTCAATTAAAGTATGACATGACACTAGTCCGCGCTAAACAATAGGCAATGTTGCGCGCGATTACGTATCCGCCTTCCTTGTTATAGCCCGTGCCCATCGGTGCCATGACGATCCGATTCTTGAGAGTCATTTTGCCTATCTTTGTCGGTTCGAATAAGCGCCGCAGCATTCGTCGATTCTGATATCGTCGATGAGACGAAGTGGTAAGCCTATAGACCTGCCATGAAAATCACCTTGCGAGCAGTTTTCCTGGCGTCTATCAACAGGTCTTTGCGGCGAGTAACTGCGTCTTTCTTGAACCCAAGTCCACAACCGCGAATCACGTGTATTCGGGCAAAGCCGATCATATCGAATACAAATCGGTAGCGGTTGGGGAGATCGGTGAAAGATTCTGCATCGGCTCCCTGGGTAACAACAAATACAACAGTCTTTCCTTCCGACAGTCTGACCCGGAAGGGACTGCCAACGATTTGAGGCGCACAAAACGAATAGCACCTGTCGATGAACCCCTTGGTTTGCGACGATACGTCCAGGAAGTAGACAGGCGAAGCAACAAGGAGAACGTCACATTCTCGCACGGCTTGTAGGACAGGAGTCAGACCATCCCGCTGAACGCATTCTGCGCGATCGGTCTTGCAGAGACCACATCCCAGGCATCCCCTGTAATTCAACTTACTGAGCCGGAAGCGCTCAATCTGAACTTCGAGTCGTTGCGCCTCATCGAGAAATGCTTCAGCCAGGGTGTCGCTACAACCCCCTTGTCTGGGGCTTCCGAATACCGCTACAAGTCTCATTTTCCTTTGAATACGACCTTTCTTTTCTCGACGAATGCGTCGATGGCTGCATTCGCATCTTCAGTGGCAAGGGTCATGCCGACAGATCTGGCCTCAAGCTCCAGCACCGATGCCATATCCATGGTCAATGATTGATAAATAGAAGCCTTGGCTAAGCCTATTGCCTTTGATGGGCCGTTGGCCAGTCTGGTTGCGAGTTCTCTGGCCGTGGCCTCCAGTTTGTCGGCCGGCACCACGTGATTGACCAGTCCGATTCTCTCCGCTTCAAAAGCATTTATCGTCTTTCCGGTGAAGATCAGTTCGCAGGCACGGGCAACACCGACTAGTCGCGTCAAGAAGTATATCCCGCCAGTGTCCGGATGGAATCCCAGAGAGATAAAGGCAGAGCAGAAACTGGCGTTTTCGGCTGCAATGATGATGTCGCAAGCAAGGGCAATGTTTAAGCCCCCACCTATAGCAGGACCATTAACTGCCGCGATTAGCGGCTTAGGCAGGTTTCTCATGGCGGAGACCATCCTGGCCCCGTCATGGGCAAGCCCCATGACCGTTATCGGGTCTCTCGATGACGCAAAGAGCTTGGGAACATCCCCTCCCGCACAAAACGCCCTGCCAGCGCCGGTGACGATGACGGCTCTGATTTCATCGTCCCTTTCCACCTCGCCCATTACCTTCGTCAAGTCAGACATCAGTTCGGGGCTCATGGTGTTCAGCTTTTCTGGTCGGTTGAGGGTAATTGTAGCCACCTTATCCTGTTTTTGCAGTAGAATGGTCTCATAATTCATGATTGCCTCCTAGCGTTAGATACTGTTCCCGATCTCGAAACCAGAAGCGATAGCACCTCCAATCCTCTTGACCGAATTCTCACCAGTGGCGTCGCCGATCAAGTAGACGGCAGGGATTTTCCCCTCCTGGCTGGCAGACAGCTCCGAATTCTTCTTGAGACCCAGTGTCAGTACGACCGTATCCGCCTCGAAGAAGTCTTCGCTACTGTCTGCCCGGATCACTCGGACACCTTTGTCCGTTATCTCCTTCACCTTGACCAGGGTCTCCATTTGGACCCCGCCTTCCTTCAGCATAGACAATTCTGTCCATCTGGAGACCGGACCGATGTCAGAGCCCAAGCGTTTGGATTCTTCCAGAATGGTCACCTTCTTTCCTTTCTCCATCAGCGTTAGTGCAAGCTCGCATCCTGCAAACTGCCCGCCGACGATAACCACCTTTTTCCCGATCGGGAAAGGCAAACCCATGGACTTCCTCATGAGTGATGGTTGACCGGCGGCATGCTTCGCGACAAGAGTGCTGACTTTCCACGATAGGCCTTTCTGAGGCGGGATCCCGTTGATCAGATTCTTGATATCATGACCGGTGATTACATGGTTGCCCTGGACACCGGGCACTTCCGGAATGACGGCTTCACCACCGGGAGCTATGATAAGCACGTCCGATTTTATGCTTTCCAGCATATCGGGGGTTACCTCCGTCCCCAACCTCACATCAATAGGCAGGCTCTCGACCTGTCTGGTCATCCACCTGAGCAGCTTCTCAACCTTGTCGTTCAAGACGGCTCCCAATATCATGAGACCGCCCAGACTTCGATCCTTCTCGAAGAGAACCACTTTATGGCCCCGGATTGCAGCTACCCTGGCTGCCTCCATGCCAGCAGGTCCGCCTCCGATGACGACCACTCGCTTGCTCTCCAAGGCAGGTTTTATCGGCTCTGCTCCCAGCTCAGCGTTCACGCTGCAAACTACGGAACTGCCCGACATCACCGTCTCGATGCACCGGCAACAGGCAAGACAATGGCGGATATCATCGATCCTGCCTTCTCTCGCCTTGTTAGGGAATGCAGGATCGGCAAGGAGGGCACGCGCCATACCGACCATATCGGCTCTTCCTTTTCCTATTATCTCCTCGGCCAGAGCAGGGTCGTCGATTCTGTAGGCAGCGACCACCGGGAGACTGGTCACCTTTTTGACCTCCTCAGCCGCGTAAACGAAAGCCCCGGCCGGCACCCATTGCTGAATCATTGGCCTATTGGTTTCATGCCATCCTACCTGCACATTGAGGGCCGCAACCCCCGCTCTCTCCAAGACCGGCACCGTCTTTTTGGTGTCCTCCATGGTGTTGCCACCCTCCATAAACTCGTCGGCGGAAATGCGGCACATGAGGGGGAAATCGCTCCCGGCCTTCTTCTTTGCCGCGTCAATGATTTCAAGAAGGAATCGCCTCCTTTTCTCCGGGCTTCCGCCATAATCGTCGGTGCGTTTGTTGGAATACGGTGAAAGAAATCGATTAATGAAGTAGCCTATCCCGGCATGGAATTCCACAATATCGAATCCGGATTCTCGCGCCCTTCTGGCACCTTCTCCGAACTGCTCCACGATCTGGCCGATCTCATCGATTCTCAACTCCCGGACCGGACCAACGCCGGGACCTCCCGGTCCCTCAGAAGGTCCGACTGCTTCCAGAGGGGCGTCCTTTCCGGACCTCCATTCATAGTTGAGGAGTATTTGGGCAGCTATTTTGGCGCCATGGTCATGCGCTGCCTGTGTCAGAGTTCTGAGGCCGGGGATGAATTTATCGTCCCAGATGCCGACCCCCATAGTGACAGCCGTATATTGAGGCTTGGTGAACTCGAAATGGGCCGGATAGCAGCATCCTAGAATGATCAAGGCCGTACCGCCTTCAGAGGCCGTCCTCACGAATCGGATCAGCCGGTCATTCACTCGGTAGTTCTCTCCCAGCCCAGTGCCCATGCCCTGCTGGATTATCCTGTTTCTCAGTTCCACATTCCCTATGTTGATCGGCTCAAACAGTCGGCTGAGCTTGCGCATTGCTTACCCCCCTTTGCATACTGAGGCTGTTTAGTTTTGTTTTTCAGCCTCGATTTCGACCCTTGTTGTAATGCCTTCACCCCCACGTATCTGGTAGAATCAACTCAGATTCAGATTGAGGGGGGAGAATCCTTTATGAGAACAGCCAATCAGCTCACCTTCACCACCTATGAGGCATCCCTTAAGCTCAAACCCAGTGATCCGATCAAGATGATCTTCGATAAAATCGACTGGTCCTTTGTCCATCGCCTGGCCAAAGACAAGTATTCCCCTCAAGGAGCAGACGGTTACGATCCACTCTCGTTGTTCAAGGCGCAACTCCTGATCTATCTGGGCGAGGTGAAATCGGACCGGCATCTGGCGGCTACCCTGCGATACGATGCCAGACTCTGCCTCCTTTGCGGATTCAACTTCCTGAAGACGCCTTCCAACGGCACCTTCACCAATTTCCGTGATCGTCTGGGGGAAGATATCTTCTATGAGGCCCTTCATTGTCTGATTGCCCAGGCCATCACCTTAAAGGTTATCCGGGGAGGCCATACCGCCACCGATTCCACTCACTTATGGGCACATTCCAGCCGGTTCGGCAAAAAGACCTGCTCCTGCAAGGGGAAGTGCGATTGCCCCCGGAGCTATTCCGATTCCGACGCCCAATGGGGACACAAGACCAAGGAATATGCTTTCTTCGGCTACAAGGCTCATCTCATCGTAGATGCCAAATCCCAATTGCCTCTGGAAGTGATCGTCACCCCGGGCAATGACAACGATTCCCCCTATGCCAACCCGCTCCTCAAGGGAGCCAGAAAGAAGCATCCCGACAACCGGATCGCTTCCAATGCTGCCGATTCTGCCTATGATGCTTATGAAAACTATCGGTTCGCCATTGAGGAAATGGGGGTGGCTCCGATTATCGCCTTGAATCGGCGCAATGGACCGGATGCGCTTTCCGTCGGCGAACTCACCCTTTCAGCGGATGGCCAATACACCTGCATGGCGGGATTCCAAGTCGTCTACTGGGGAAAAGAGTCCCGGAGGAATCGGCTTAAATTTCGATGTCCGGCAGCTCTGGGTAAATGCCAATGTCTCTCCCAATCGGTTTGTTCGCCTTCAAGCTATGGAAAAACCTTTTATCTTCACCCTGATCGCGATTATCGTCTGGTCGGGCCTGTTCCGAGAGGAACCGCTCGCTGGAAAGAGAAGTACAATGCCCGCACCAGCGTGGAGAGAGCCTACTCCGAAGAGAAGGGTTCTCATCGTCTGGATAGCCCCAGGGTCAGAGGATTGCCCAGGATCAAGATCCATGTCTACTTGGCCTTATGCGGGCAAGTGGCCAAAAAAGATCGGGGCTGTGATCACCGAAGAGCTCATCAAGCCTCAACCATCGCCATGCCCGATAAGAGCTTAGCCGAGCCGTACAACGGATGCACTATCGCATATTCAAGGGATGATACTGTCTGTGCAAGCTGATTATGCTGTTGTTAAGGTGCCCAAACCCTCAATATCGAGGGCTTAACCGATGAGAATGTCATCTGAAAACTATCCCGCTGGTTTTGAAAACCGAGTCAACCTCCAACCAGAAAAATCTAACCGCTATTCTCAAACGGCATCACACTTAGAATCATTTCTTCTTCAGCGGCTTCTCTTTAAAGGAGCGCTCTGTTTCTTCAAGAGTGCCATTGATCCCTTTCTCTTTTAAGGATTTGAGTAGATTGAACTCGCCGGGCCCGGATTGAATATTGGTTTGCCAGGTTTGCTCCTCAACGCCAGCATACAGGCTCGCTCCATGACTTACCCGGATTGTATTCCTCAAATCATCACACGGGGCCGAATTGCTGGCGTAACATTTCCTCAGTGAGAAGCTGACCGTGAAGCTTCGAGCAAGCAACCAGAACGGCATACTTCCCCCACATTTGAGGTGACTGCACAGGAACAGACGGTGGCGGTTCGGGATGGAGAATTAGCATGCCTTCTGTGGCGGTCCACACGGGCTCGAAAGCATTAACGGTAATATTGTGTGGGGCGACCTCCTTCGCCAATACGACGGTCAGGACGTTGACAGCCGCTTTGGTCATCGAATAGGCGACGCTGGTTGAGGTGCCCAGCCTTTTTTCCAGGTCAGGATCAGCGGCTATGAAGCTGATAGCAGAGGAGACATTAATAATACTGCCGGATCTTCGGGCTATCATGTGGGGCAACACTGCTCTCGTGCACATAACGGGCCCTCTGACGTTCACCGACCACAACAGATCATACTGGTTTAAAGGGACTTCGAGGAGGGTTCCCCGGGTACTTATGGCTGCATTGTTGACCAGGATGTCGACATGTCCGAAATGGTTCAGTGCCTGGGATACGAGGTTTTCGATGTCTTGCTCCTGCGTTAGATTGGTCTTGATTGCCAAAGCTTGCCTGTTCATAGCTCTTATCTCACTGGCAGTCTGGTGGATTGTACCTGGCAACTTCTTCCCTTCAATTTCGGTTCGGGCAGCCACAACAACATCGGCTCCGGCGCGAGCCAACTCGAGGGCAATCGCCTTCCCGATTCCGCGGCTGCTTCCCGTAACTATCGCAACTTTGCCACTGAGCATACCCGACAAATATTTGACCATTTCTCATCCTTTCGAGAGTGCATTCATAATAGACTCCCCTTCTTGGGATCTCCACGAGGGGCAGTTCCTTTCAGCCAGTGCTCTCTAATCTTAGCTGGCTAAACGCCCTTTTCAAATGATTCTTTACACGTACCCAAACAAGACAGAAGTTTCAATCTAAACCTCCATGAAACCCTATTCATCAAGAGAATAACCCCTCAGACCCTGATCCGTGAATACGAAATTCTAGCTTCGTTTGGGTATTACCCTGTAATACCAACTATCTTGAAAGAGATTTTAGCTGTTCCTTATCCAAAGAGATACCGTATTTGTCGAGCACGGCAGATGCTATTTCAGACCAATTTCTGGCAGCGTTCTTTTGCTGCTTTATGAAAGCAATGAAATCGGGAGTTGTAACCTGCTTCTTGTTCTGCAGCCAATCGGTCAAAGACTCCCTCAATATCTCCGAAACTCCTCTGCCTTCTTTCCCAGCTATCTCCTTTAGCTTTGAATATATCTCTTCTTCCAGTTTGAATGTCACTACCACCTTTGCCATGACCGTATGGTATTACAGGGTATTACGATTTTCAACCACCCCGAAGGTGTCAATAACGATGAATCTCTTGGACTTCAGACTCCTGTGAGAATCCACGGATTAAGGCTCAGAGGTATTCTCTTGATTTTTCGCTCAACGCAAAGTTGCCTTTCTTATTACTAAGCTGGCAGCCCAGTAATGCACACGACACATTCGAAACCTCCGGGCTTTTGCCCACCCTGACTATGTGCAAGGCCCAGCTTGGGATTCTTGAGCTGCCGTGCGGGATTATCTACCTTCCCCTGCAACTGCTTATAGCACTCCTAGATATTACTCACACCACTGGCTCCTACCGGATGACCGATAGACTTCAGCCCGCCATTGGGATTGACCGGCAGGGATCCATTAAAAGCGAAGGCCCCGGCGTCGACATCCTGGCTGCCTTTGCCAATATCTCTGAACCCAAGGCCCTCACCAGCAGTTCGCTGATGCTGAAGCAGTCGTGGATTTCGGCGAGGCTGATCTCCTTGCGAGGATCTTTGACTCCGATAGATGCGTACGCCTTCTTTGACGCCCTCTCCGTCTCTTTCCAGTGAGTCCAGTGAAACTCCGCCGACAGGAGTCGGCGGCTTCTGGAATACGCGACTCTTGACCCTTGTCCAATTGTCGCGCGCCTTCGGCAGCCTATCCATCCCCGGACAGGAGTCTGGGGCTTTGACGGCAGAGTAATAGTGTCGGTATCCACCGCAGCCATCCCTTGGCCGATGGCCAGTTCGAGTGAAACTCCCCCAAACAAGCTGGGGGGAGTTTCACTTCCTCGGTGATGGCAGACGGTGCTTGACTCATGGTTTCTTCTCCTCCTGTTTGGGCGGCCAAAAAGGGTTTACCGTCCCTTCGCCAGGGTGTTCGGAATATCTTTAGCCAGATTCTCAACCGTCCACGGCACTCCTCTGCTGAAAATGCTCTTTACCGGCTCAAGCGGCCACGAGAAACGCGATATCTCGCTACCGGATACATCAAAGATCTGATTGGTTATGCTTGCCGCTGCCTCGCTGCACAGATATACCACCATTGGCGCTACAACGCTGGGGTCTCTGTCTCCTGCCGGAGCAACCCCTGTGCGCTCTCTCTCCTTTTTCGCTGCTTCACTCATGCTCAGTCTGGTATCGGCATGCGGGAAAATGGCATTACTGGTCACGCCGTTCTTCCCCAAGGAGTTGGCAACAACGCCAGAAAGACACAACATCCCCGCTTTGGCAGCCCCATAGTTTGCCTGCCCCACGCTTACCCCATAAGACGCATTCGAGGACATGAAGATCAGTCTGCCATAGTTCTGTTTCCGCATCAGGGGTAGAGCATGCCTGGTGCAGAAGAAACTGCCATAGAGATGGGTCTTCACCACGATGTCCCATTCCTGCTCCGACATGTTGAACACCATGCGGTCTCTGGCGACCCCTGCGTTGTTGACCAGAATATCTATCTCGCCGAAGTTGTCTACGGCGGTTTTTATTATGTTTTCTCCACCATGCCAGGTGGCCACGCTATCGAGATTCGCAATGGCAATCCCCCCTTCTTTCGTGATATCAGCAACCACTTTGTTGGCGGGAGTACTGTCTTGTCCGCTGCCGTCCAAAGCTGTCCCATAGTCATTCACTACAAGTTTGGCTCCCTCCCTTGCCATAAGCAGACAAATCTCCCGGCCAATCCCGCCGCCCCCGCCTGTAACCACAGCGACTCTACCTTTGAGCGATTCTCCCATTTCAGTAACCCTCCTTATTGCATCTATTTGACTCGGATAACGAAGTTGAACACATCCTAGTAACTTGTAACGCTAATAATTTCGGATATGGCCGATAGCTTTTCAGCGGTCATAAACTTCCCCTTGTCCCCCTCTTTGTGAAAGAGGGGGAAGCGGCAGGGCGGCAGGGGGCGTTGAACATACGATCATTTGGCTTCTCTGAATTATCCCTCTTCAGCGATGGAATGCGTGTTACACAGTACTGGGTGAACATGCCAAACTTCGGTTTGCGATCATGTTGAGCATACCCCATTAGCGCCCCGGAACTCCTAGAAATACCACACTGCACCACTCTGTGATGCATAAGGCATCTTCCGATGCCAGTTGCACATGCGCGTACAAAGAGAGCCTCCGACGCCATTTGTCCTCTACGTCCATATCAGCTTGGGAATGAATGTCTACCTTAACGGCTTCTCTTTGAAGTAGCGCTCCTCTGCTTGAATCGCGCCATGGATTCCTTTCTGCTCCAGTTCTTTGATCAAATCTCGGTCTGCTTCATCTACGGGTCTCTGGTTTAAGTTTCGTTCTTCGTCGATGGAGGCGTGTCGATGATGGTGGCATCTACAATGGTTCCCTCACGCAACAGGAGTCCCTTGTCAGCCAGATACCCTTTGTCTTCTCGAATATCTTTTCCGTGAGCCGATTCTCTTCCAGGTAATGCCGGAAGTTCAGAATGGTGGTTTCATCCGGTATCACATTGACTTCCAGATCGATCCGGGCAAAGCGTCTCATCGATTCACTATCATGAAGCGAATCTTCCATCGCCGGATCGGATAATCCGTACCACTGCTGCAGGAAGTAAATCCGCAGCATCCGCTCCACCGGCATCGGTTGCCGTCCATTGCCTTTCTTCGGATAGCGCTTCCAGACAATCTTCAATAATTCTTCCCACGGGATCACCTGATCCATCTCTTCCAGAAACCTCTCCCGACGAGTCCTCTTCTTCTTGTTGTCATAAGCCAGGCTGGCAAAAGTGGGTCCATTTATCACGGCAGAACTCCTTGAGTTGATCTGCCATTATTATCGCATGATTCGGGACTTATTCAGAGGTTCCTCAGGTTTATCACAGATGGCGTTTCTGCTTATAGGACTCCAGGGTGTCGATAGAAGCTTTTGTCTTTTCCTTGGTCTGTGCCTCAGAGTAGTCTCGTGCATGTGGTCAACGAAAGCGGGATAATTACAGCATCGGAAATACGGGACATGGATACTTTAAAGGCCACGCCTCTGTGCTCCCTGACATCGAGCACATGTCGCCGTGCTCAGCAAATTGAATACCTGGGATCGATCAAGCTTCAGTGTGGCAATTCCTTCCTTCTTGGAATAAGCTATGTTCTTGAAATCAATGCCAACCTCCCCCTTAGCATCTCACTCATTGCGAACATCTCGTTCCTTAGACTATGCCCTCATCTTTTAGGTTCGTGATATTGTCCCAGTTGTAACCCAATTCCAGCAAAATTTCCTCCGTATGTTGGCCCAACTCGGGAGCGGGCAGCCGGATGCCTGCAGGAGTTTTGGAAAAATGCAAGGGCATCCCAACCATCTTTACCTTTCCCCGCGCAGGATGGTCGAAGTCGGCGATGTAACCATTTTCCAATACTTGGGGGTCACGAATGACATCATTGATGTCATTCACCGGCGCATAGATGAGGTCCCCCCCCGCCTTCTGAAATTGTTTCATCCATTCATCACGGGTTTTAGTAGCAAAAACCCGGTCCATGATAGGAATGATTTCCTTGGAGTTCTGCGACCTTTTGTCCATTGTGGCAAAACGTGGATCTTTCTCATATTGGTGCATGCCCATGGCTTGGCAAAGAGTTGGCCAATAGCGATCAGCCTGAAGCATAGCAAAGGAAATCCATTTACCATCCTTGCACTGGTAGTGATTGGAGAGAGGATTCCCTTCCTCGGCACGCCTTTTCCTGGGTAACGCCTGCCCAAGATCCAAGGAGGCAGCTACGTTAAGCGCCTGCAAGTGAATCATACTTCCGAGTTGGGAAACATCCACCTCCTGGCCTATGCCGAGACGTTCACGGGCTATTAAGGCAGCGAGCACAGCGTAAGATAGCATTATAGCTCCGGTTTGGTCGGCAATACCTCCCATCATCATGAGAGGGGGCATATCGGGCTCGCCAAGCGTGCTCATGATCCCTGATCGAGCCAAGCCACAGCGATCGAAAGCTGGGGCCGCAGAATCAGGACCCTTAGGACCATATCCCGAGGCCGTGGCGTATATGAGCTTTGGATTGTGTTTGGAAAGAGTGGCATAATCCAACCCGATCCGTTCGGGCACGCCTCTGCGGAAGTTGTGAACCAGAACGTCAGAAGTCTTAACCAGACGATAAATGAGTTCCTTTCCCGCATCCTGTGCAAGATCGACGGTCAGACTCCGCTTGTTGTGATTGTTGGTATCAAAATAGAAGTTCCCGGGACTGCTTTTGGTGCTAAGTCCAGCTATGCGGGACATGCCTCGAGCGGGATCACCACGCCGATCTTCGATCTTGATGACATCGGCCCCAAGATCGCCAAGCATGGCAGTGGCTACCGGCCCTTGTTGCCAGATGGTCCAATCGATGACGCGTATGCCTTCTAATGGTTGTGACATGCTAGTGATTCCTCCTAAGATTCTCCCTGACAATTTACTCAACGGGGTTTCCGCTTGTGCGTTTCCATGGTCTCGATGAAAGCGTCGATCTTTGCTTTCGTCTGGAGCTCCGAGTAGTCCCGGTCGTCCACGATATCGCTTTCCATAAACAACGTGGGAATCCTGACATAATCGCGCAGAACGTTCTCAAAATACATCTGACCCACAGTGGTGGCGCGACAGGAGATACTGCCGTGCATCACCAAGCCATCGGCTTGATATTCGTCTATCCAGTCCAACAACCGCTGAACACGGGGATGTCCCGGTCCCTGAAGGGCTTTTTTCTGCTTGGTGGTAAAGCGATGGTAATACCAGCGGGCCAAACGCTCCAGCGGATCATTGTACTTGTGAGCATCCTCGAATGGCTCGAACTGGCAATAACAGGTCTCGATAACACATACCGCTCCCTGGTCCTCGAAGTGGTTGAAGAGGTTCATACTATGCCATGGAGGCAGACCGCCACCCCAGATAAGTCGATATCTTTCCTCCGGCACCACTCCGATATGATTGCGGACCCGTTCTTCCAGCTCGTCGTACAACCCCTTGTAAAAATTGATCGATTCGGGATCCGACGGATGAAACATGCCGGGAACCACGCAACTCAACATGTCCTCGGTAGGCATGGGGCACGGAACGGAACGGCGTATCTCGTAGCACCTCCACCACATCGTCCGGGTCTGCTCGGCGGTGACTACGGCTGCCATCAGCTTGTCCTCGTCCATCTTCCGCCCCAGAGTTTTCTCCAGAAACGCCTTCAGTCGCTTGAGCTCCTGAACCTGATAGGGTACATAGAACTCCCGTACCTTATCCGGGTCAACATTGTTGGGGGGCATGAGCACTTCAAAGGTAAAGTAAGGCACATCCATATACCGCCCCATCGCCTGATACCACTTGAAGCGCGGATCGCAACCGGCGCTGGAACCGATAAGCATGGTGGGATCGGCCATGCCGCCCTCCGGAGCATCCGGAGGGATCATCCCCAATTCCTTGCGTTTGGCAGCATGACCGAGGCCTGTGCGAACATAGCCACATATGACATTGGAAAAGCCATCAGCCTCAGCAGCCTCAAGAAGGGGACCGGCCCCTTTCTTGGCCGCGCACACCGCCCCATAGTTTTCAGTGTATACGGGGACAACATCCATAGCATAAAGCATCTCTTCGGCGATGGATGCCACCATCACCCAGGCCACTGGCGCTCCCTCGTTCACTGCCTCACGTGCCTTCGAATACATCCGCTTTACGATCTTGTAACTCTCTTGGGCAGTCTTGGTGGATTTGGTTGCGGTAGTTTTATCCTTGCTCATCTCAATATCTTCCCCTTGTTCAACTGATCGTCTCCAGAAACGCCTGGATACGTGTCTTGAGTTGGCCCACATTCGTTGCCATGTAGTCGTCCTCAATGTGCAACACCGGATAACCCTGGCCCTGCAGATAGTCCCTGACGTCCGGCACATCCAACTCTACGGTATCGCAAAATCGGATCACGTAGAGGACTACGCCATCGACCTGCCAGTCGCGGGCAAAGTCCCGGATGTAGCCAAACCGATTCTCCATATCGGCCAGATAATTGCCGGGCGACTCGCGGTACGTGCGGGCACAGTTCGTCTTAAAGAGATAACGGTCCACCAGGCCATCGAGCAAATCCTCGGTGATTTCTACGTCATGCCAGAAGGCTTTCGTGCCCGTGCAGATGTCATCGACGACCACATTGGCGCCACAGTCCTCCACCAGCTTGATGAAGGCTTCATTGTCGATATCGGTACCGTACACCATCACCCGGGCCGGTTTCTTCCCCGACCTGTTTCCCTGCCGGTTGCCGACCTCCTTGATAACCTCCTGAATGAGTTCGTTGGCTTCGCGGACAGGTATCGTCATGGCAACGGTAACCAGCCGGATCACCTCTCTCCCCGTTATGAGGGGCGGATCGATTTTCCTCAGGTGATAAAGCTGACGCAACAGCGCACGACTCTGATTATGCAGCTCTATAGCCTGGCACAGTTTCTCATCAGTGAGTTCGGCCCCCGCAACCTGCTCCAGAGCGTTTTGCAGCCTGCCTAGCGCGACTTTGAAGAATTCAGCCGAAGCCGGCTGCAACATGTGAGGCACATCGAGGTAGTGATTAAGAGCCAGAGGCTTATAATGCGTCCAGAGGTCGTATATCTTGAGCACCGTATCGCAGCTGTGGGGAATCACCAAGCCGTCAAGAAAGTCATACTTACCCTTCATAGCCAGATCAAAACAACTGCGCACGAAGGAGCACATGATCGTCTCTACATAAGAGTCCGCCTTGGTAATGGGCTCATTGACATCTCCCATTATGCGTAGGGGTACCATATCAAGGGCCGTAATCATCTCGACCGGTGGGAAGCAGCACATATAACCAATGACTTTCTTTCCCTCCTTTTGAAGCTCCCGGGCTCGCTGAGTACGGTCAAGATACAACTCATCCGCCTTGGCAAGACCCTTGGCCTGAGTTGCTTTTCTCATCATGAATCCTCCTTTTCCTAAATTCCACCGAGGGGGCAAGATGTTCTCAACCGCTTTATATCACATACCTTTATCCACTTGAAGATACGGGCAACAAACATCGTTGAGGTCAGATACTACATTACACTGTCCTACCGGCCACCAGCATTACCGGCTTCCCCATTTCTGCTCGTATTTCTCTTCGACTTGAGGATTAACAAGGCCGTGAGGCCACTGCTTCTTCCTCCGGTTTATGTGTGGGCTATTCTATTTCTTACCCCATTTCTTTTGCCACAGATCCTCTGCCTTGGGATTCACTGCGTAGTGAGGAAACTTGCCCTCAAGAGCCATGATCACCTGGGTGATCGGCTTGCCCCACATCTCCTCCTGCGCTTGCTGAGAATAAAACGCGCTATGGCCGGTAAGGTCGACATTTTCCATCTTGAGCAACGGGTTATCTGGCTTAATGGGCTCATCCCATGTTACATCAAGGCCTGCCCCGGCGAAGAGTCCTTCCTTTAGCGCCAGGATGAGACCTGGCTCGTCCGCACAACGACCCCGAGCAGTATTGACGAAATAGGCAGTCTTTTTCATCTTCTTGAACTGTTCATAACCGATCATGCCCTCCGTCTCTTTGTTAAGTGGGGTATGCATGGTGATAAAATCCGACTGCCTTAGGAGTGTATCCAGATCCACCGGCTCTATGTAGCGGTTCTTCATCACTGCCGGAAGGACATACGGATCATAGGCGATAACCCTCATGCCCAACCCATGGCACTTGAGAGCAGTAGTCATACCGATTCGACCCACGCCGATCACGCCCACGGTCTGATCGCGCATCCGGTACATGGGAGAAAGAACTGCTAGAAGTCCTTTCGAGTCCTTGAGCGTGCAAATTTGTGTCTCCTTTACTGCCTTGTTGATTTTGACATACTTGTGGCCCAGCGCCAGTATGAATGTGACGGCCAGCCCTGAAACCTCATCCAAACCGTAATCGGGGACATTGCAGACGGCTATCCCCAGTTCAGTGGCCGCGTCTACATCGATCTTTTCATAGCCTACGCCAGCACTGGCAACGACACGACATTTGGGAAGAGACTGGAGCACACGGCGGGTGAATGGCTGCACTGAAGTACCACCCATTACTGCATTAGCGTCTTTTGCGTTGGCGATAATATCGTCTTCCGTCATCCAATTACCTTTCACCAAAGTATGTCCCAACGGCTTCAGTAGTTCTCCTTTGAAATTGCAGCTGGGCATGTCCAAACATTGAACGACTTTGAAACCCATGAACTCCCTCCTTCTTATGTTTTGTTAACTATTGAGATTCCTTCTCCAGTTCTTTCAGGCACTTGGCTTGCTCTACCCTCATCCCTCCGTATCCCTTCCACCAGCGGTAACACGTCTGTTCGGTTACCCCGATCTTTCTGCTGGCTTGTCCTATCGTAGTCCTCTGGACTCAACAGCACTTCCACTTCACGTAGCTTGTTGATGATTTGTTCCGGTGTGAATCCATTCTTGGTCATTAATGCCCCCTTTCTTCTCAGTCCAAGTCTGATAGCAAACTTGGACCGGTTTTCGGTGGGGCACCTCAGTACGTGCAATCTGCCCAAAGTCCACCAACCCGAGAGTGAGCCCCCGGAGGCGAGACATGGGAGGCATGATCTCATATCTGATCTGACACCTCTTCAATACAGTAATCGTGAGTATTCGTGACCAAGATGCCGCGCTCTGTAGCAGTGGTGAGGCCTATCTTCTCATAGCCGATGCCAGAACTCACGATGATGCGACACTTTTCGAGGCTGTCGATCACCCTCTTGCTAAAATCCTATCCCCCGATAACCACAGCATCAGCATCACGGGCCAACTCTACTATCCTTCCTGGCTGCGACAAAGCTTCTTTACGGACTGGATATCCAATCCCTTTTAGGCAGTTTCATCTACGGGAATACCCGAGAGTAAGAAGGTCATTACAACTTTCAAGGGCACGGGAAACTCCTTCCGTATTTTTTATGTTAGCTCGGCGAACTTATAAACCTCAATGCCGATTTCGGGACAAAGCCAGCCACAGATACCACAGGCGTTACAGCGCTCAGCTTGGGAAAATACAGCTATCGAAGTGCCTGTGGAATTCAGTTTTTCAGCGCCTATGGTGATGCAGTTTCGAGGACAGAATTCCGCACACAGACCACAGCCCTTGCACAGTGCTGCGTTAACAGTTATCTCACCCTTAGCCATTTGGTTTCCCCCTTCGAATATGTCAGACAGTCTTGAAATTCTCTACTAATGTAGTGTTCTCTATATGAGCCGACACTAATCGTGTCTCACACGATCATTGAGAAGGTGTCCAAATTTGGAGTTATTTCCAGACACTACACTAGCTCTGTCCCTCGCCTTAGTGCCTTCTTATCCAGATTCAGCAGTGCCTCTCGTCTGCCTCCACCCAGTTTCTTTTCCAGTACCTTGTCTACCAGTTCGACTGAGCCTACACTAGTTGCCTTTAAATAGGCCCCAAGAAAGATCAAGTTGGCTGCTCTGCTGTCTCCCAACTCGATAGCTACCTGTGTGGCAGGTATGTCCACCACCTTGATATCCTGACGGCCGATCTTTCCCGGAGTAACGGCTTTGTCGAAGAAGAGCACGCCCCCCGGTCTAAGACGGCGCTCATAGCTCTGCAAAGATGGTATGCTCATAGCAATGGCTGCCTCTATCTCTAACGCCACAGGCGAGGCTATATTATCGTCAGAGAGGACTACAGTGCACTCGCTAGCGCCTCCCCTCACTAAACCTCCGTAGTTGGGGAAAAACAGCACATTCTTGTATTTGGCCATGCCAGCCTCAGCTAGAAGACGCCCAAATAGAAGCGCACCTTGCCCTCCAAGACCGCCAATCATCACAGTGAAGGATTTGTTCATTGTCATTAAATTTCTCCTCACTCTATCTTGTCTACGTTCTTGAACTCGCCCAACGGATATTCGGCGATCATCTTCTCATCAATATATTTGAGACAATCAACCGCTGAGAGCGCCCAGTTAGTGGGACAAGCGCAGAGTAGTTCCACCAGGCTAAAGCCTACGCCGTCAAGTTGTTTTTGCAGCGCAATCTTCACTGCTTGTTTGGCTCGCCGGTAATTGGCCGGGGTATGTACTGTCCAGCGTGCTGAGTAGACTACTCCCCTCATCCAGGCAGCCAACTCTGCTACATGAATGGGATAACCCTCCCGGCTGGCCTGGCGACCGTCCGTGGTAGTTGTGCTGTTCATACCTATCAGGGTAGTGGGTGCCATCTGCCCACCGGTTTGACCGTAGCATGCGTTGTTCAGGAAAATGGTAGTCAGTTTCTCACCCCGCAACATGGCGTGTAAAGTGTTGCCCAAGCCAATGGCTCCCAGGTCACCGTCTCCTTGAACGGTAAATACCACGGCATCGGGATGCACCCGCTTAATGCCCGTAGCTGTTGGAGCACCCCTTCCATGGGCCGCTGACATCCAATCTATATTTAGCTGCCACTGGAGACCGGCGCTGCAACTGGGACCTACCACGCCCACGGCTCGGCCACCCACATCGAGTTCTTCCATAACCTCGGCGACAAGCCTGGTCACAATTCCATAGTGACAGCCCGCACAGTAGGAGCAGCGGGCCTGGGTCATCAATCTGGGTCTACCTACGATTTTATCTTTCACCTGGCTCATAGTAGGCTCTTGACCTCCTGTAATACTCTTTCAGGGTGGATCATACCCGATGGTGAGGAGTCATGGCGGCCCCAAATTCCCAACAGGTGCACTGGCACCTGGCCTTGCACAATACATTGCACGTCTTCCACCAGCTGACCCTGGCTGTCTTCAACAACCAGCACGTTTCCTGCCCTCAAGGCCTGTTCTCGCAAGGCCTGTTTGGGGAAGGGCCACAGCGTTATCGGCCTCAGTAGGCCCACTCTTATGCCTTCGGCCCTAGCCATATTTACAGCCCCCTCAGCTATCCTGGCGGAGGAGCCATAGGCTACCAACAGCAACTGGGCATCTTCCGCCAAGTAGGTGATATACCTGGTTTCGGCTTTAGCTACGTTGTCATATTTGGCCTGAAAATGACTGAATATCTCTGGAATACCCATGCCATATATTTCAAACGTGAGGCGATGGCCGCTGGAGATGATATTGCGCTTGCCTCCTTTGGCTGCAGTACCTCTCAATGCCCAATCCTTCTCTGGCAGGGGACGAAATTCCAGAGGTGTGAGTTCCACAGGCTCGGCCATGCGGCCTATAGTAAAGTCGGAGAGCACCAGCGTCTCCATTCTGTATTTGTCAGCCAGGTAGAAAGCTAGTTGGATATAGTCGAAGCAGTCCTGAGGGGAAGCTGGCGCTAGTACGATGACATGGTACCCGCCGTGGCCCCCTGCCTTGGTGGCCTGAAGGTAGTCAGTCTGGCCGGTCTGAATAGTGCCCTGGCCGGGACCCAACCTCGCTACATCAACTACCACCGCGGGTGTCTCTGTAGTCGACATGTGTGACATAGTCTCTTGCATCAAGCTGATCCCCACGCTCGAGGTGGAGGTCATGGCCCGGGCACCAGCGGCGGCCGCCCCATAAAGCATATTGATGGCAGACAGCTCGTCTTCAGTCTGTACGAAAACGCCTCCTATCTTACGGAGCTCGCGAGACATGAATTCGGGGATCTCATTCTGGGGGGTAATAGGATAGCCAAAGTAATAGCGACAGCCAGCAGCCAAAGCACCACGACAAATGGCTTCGTTACCATCAATCAACACTCTCTCAGTCATACGGTCACTCTCCTCAGGGCCCCGTAAAGGCCAACTATCAAGATACAAACCTGTCATTTAGAGTTCTGAGAATCTGTTCAGCCTCAGCGTTCGTCTGCTGGATGACCTCGGCACAGGTTGGAATATTCACGAATCACCCTATTACCTTGACCGGCAGGGTAAAAAGCACGCGCTAGAGACGCGGCCGAAAAGTCTGTTTTGAAGAGTTCTTGGGCTGAAAATCGTATCTGGCCCGTGAGCTAATTTCCTGGGCTTCCGGGGTTTTCGGCCGGATTTCTAGGTCATGTCCAGCGAACGTCTTGCGAGATGGTACCATCCCATCAAGGTACTTGAACAGAGACGCATTTATGCGTCTAACAGCCTTGGCAGTTTCTATCATGTCCTTAAAACTGGCGTTACACGCCTTCTTGGCGCTCAGAAAATCAGGTATTATATATTCCACGGATGCGTCCACCGCCACGCATGATAGGGTTTTCTCCCTGCTAGACATCAACCCATCTCAATCGGTACTCGTCACGGCATCTTCAGATTTTGCTTCTATGTATCTCTTCTTGATTTCCACCGGCATCGGTCTCTCCTGAGTAATTGCGAATCTTATCCCCATGTCAATCCATTCAGGGAAGGCTGCGGCTAGGCCTTTACCATCGCAGAATCCTCCTGCTGCTACCACTGCGATATTAACTGCTTCTGCTGCTTCGGGGATCGAGACAGTTGAAGCTATCTTGCCAGAATGTCCTCCCCGCAGTGCTCAATCGAAAACGCCTGTTTCTATCAGATCGAGAAACTCCTCATCAGACATTTCCAAAAACTCCCGACAAACGAATTCATTATGCTCACCCAAACAGGGAGCTGACCTTTTGACAGAAGCAGGTGTCTTTGAGAGTAGATAAGGAGGTCCGTCATATGAGTGTGGCCCCATCTCGGGATGATCGATGACCCAGAAATGGTGCCGATATTTGAGCTGACTATCTTCTCGTAGATCTCGACCGTTACTGACCACCCCCGCAGCTATACCCGCAGACTGGAGCTTATCCATCAGTTCCTCAGCACGATGACTTCTGGTCCATGATCCAATAATCTGATCCAAGTATTCTTCACTCTGCTTCCTGCTGCCAAGTGTGGAAAACTTAGGATCTTGCCCCAACTCGGGGCGCTCCATTAACCGGCACAATTCCTGCCATTCCTGGTCTGAGAATACCGCGATAGCGCACCATCGGTCTTCTCCAACACAGGGGTAAACATTATGAGGACAAGCGTAAGGGCACTCATTGCCTGCTCTTTTCAAAACCCGGCCATTCACAGAATAATCCAAGGCTGCCGGTGCCAGAAACTGTATTCCCGCCTCATACTGAGAGAGGTCTATATATTGTCCTTTGCCCGTGCGACGACGATAGTCCAAAGCCGCCAAGATTGCTACCACGCCAAAGCGAGGAGCAATGACATCGGTATATGCCCCGAAGGGTTGAGCCGGCACCCGATCTGGCCAGCCCGTTATTTCAGTGAAGCCAGCCAGAGACACCAGTTGGGTGCCCACACCCGGTTGTCTCGCTTGTGGGCCAGTCTGTCCCTGATTGGTGGAGCTCACCATGATGACGCTCGGGTTTACGGTCTTCAGTCTATCGTAATCCAAGCCTAGTTCTTTCATTACTCCGGGTCTAAAGCTTTCCGCCACTACATCGGCCCAGGCTACCAGTCTCATGGCTATATCCAATCCTCTGGGATGGCTCAAGTTAAGCGTGATACTGTACTTGCCACTAGCGTACATTGCGAAATAACCACTGCGATTGACCCCTGGTTTTTTGTCCTTAAATGGAGAGCCTGTTCTCAAGGCTTGAACTTTACTCAAGCCGCCTTCAACAAGAACCACGGTGGCTCCGTTATCGGCGAGGAATTTTGTCATCATCGGGCCAGCGACGAACCATCCGAAATCGACCACCTTGAGCCCCTCAAGCGCCTCCCTTCCTCTGCTCTGATTCAAATGACACCTTCCATTTTCAAATCAATGCGTTCATGGGGCAACATTCCCAATTCTTGGCCATAAATAGTCTCGTTGTGCTCACCGATGCAAGGTGCCCGGAATCGTATGAGACATGGTGTGTCCGAAATATGGGCAAAACTGCCCGGGTAGGTAATCTTGTCTGACAGCTCTGGGTGTTCAACTTCCACCCAGAAACCCCGCGACTGAAGCTGAGGGCTTGCTAACAAATCTTCTATGCTATTACCAGGGTAGAGCATCAGGCCATGCGCTATGGCTCCCTGATAAAGCTCGTCCTTCGTGTGAGACAGGAACAGTTTGGAAATCCGTTCAGAGACGGCATCGTGGAATCCCTTGTCCAATGTCATCATGTCAACGGTATCCCAGTCTATCGATGTTATGAACTCATCAGCCAGCCCCTCCATTTCCAGCCACTTCACCATAGCTCGATTAAAGGGAGCAAACTGAGGGCCTCCAAAGACCGCATAACTTACACAGCCATCCTTGCAGGGCCAAGTCTGGGGTTGAAGAGCACCCGAACCGATGCCGCTACGAAATGAGCCAGTTCGCTTCAGGTAGGTCCCCGTCAATTCCCAATAGGGACGGGCCATCATGAGCAGCAAAACCACGCTCTGCTGCATCGAGACATCCACGTGCTGGCCCTCACCCGTTGATACTGCGTGATAGTGCGCCATAAGCGTACCCACGGCAGCATCCGTTGAAGCGTGAAGGTAAGCTTGAGGCGCCGAAATCCGAACCGGGGGGCGATCTATATCGCCCGTGAGGTATAGATAACCTCCCAACGCCATTCCGATCAAATCAGGACCTTTGTAATCTCGATAAGGGCCATCTTGCCCAAATGGGGTGATGGAAGTATGTATGAGTCGCTCATTCACTTGGCGCAAGTCCTCATAACCCAGTCCCAGGCCATCGAGAAATCCCGGAGGGAAAGATTCTATAAGAAAGTCAGCACGTCTTACTAATTTCTTGAGTATTTCCTTTCCGGCATCTTTGGTGATGTCGAGCGTGATCCCTCGTTTATTGTAGTTATAAGCGAACCATAGAAGGCTTTTCTCGGGATCATCCATATCTTTATAGAAGGGGCCGATATTGCGGCCCGGGTCTCCTTGAGGCGATTCTATCTTGATGACATCAGCGCCCAGATCACCCAGAATTCGGCCACAAAGATAGCCCTTCTCATCGGTCAAGTCCAGGACACGGTAAGAACTCAGTGCCTGATCGCGTCGATTTGCTGTATCACTCACGAGGTGTTGCATTATCCTATTTCTTCTCCCTCGACCTTAACGGGGACTTCAATAGTACCAACTGATCATATTCCCTCGAAAGGAATCGTGTCTGCCCCCATTATTTCGAGGAAATAACGTTAGTGGCCATTCTTTATTTGCCCAAGCCGCGCACAATTACCCTCTGGGCGTTTCATCTTTCACTTTCCACTTCTGACTGGTCTGGTATTATCACACTCCTTGCATACTGTAAGGCCTCTATCAGACGTTCATCTGCCTCTCGGCACTTGACCACCAGGAAGCAGTTAGCCGTCAGTAAAATCTTCACCCTGTTTGGTTTATGATCTTCTCCTGCAGTCCGACTCCATGTACTCACTGCAGAAAGCACCATACCCAGCGCCCTTCTTAAGATCATTACCGATGTTGCCCAAGAACGTTATCCTCCCTTTCCGACTACAAACCCCAGACAGCATCTACTGCCATGTACTTGTTTTCGCTCACCTGTCTGACGTTTGCCATAGCCATGAAACATAGAGGAACCCTTCCCAAACGATCACGTTCTTCGATATCTCTATTGATCACCCTTTTTTAGCACACATCGAAGAAGCGTGCAATTAGAAAAGCACTCCTTGTAATCATTTTGTAAGGATTGACCTCGTATCTCACTTTCCGATAACCCCACAGATGCTTGACCACTTGGAAGACATGTTCTCCTTTTGCCCGTGTCCGATGCTGCTCATGATTCCAGTCTTCGTCAACAGGTGTCAGCGGATGCCCTAGGCAACTTGTATTTGGTTCGCAAGTATCTACTGATGATACGGGCGTAGTCTGCTCAAAAGCACAGAATTCCCCCTCAGAAAGATGGGGGGAAGAAGGAAAACGAACCAAATTGAGCTTCTGAAACTCGATTTCAGAGGGCGCAAATAGCCTGAAGACACTTTTGGCCACTTGATCAGAACTTACTCGGATCGGATGGTTATGAAGTGGTCTAATAGAAATGGACACCTGGAAAAGAGTGATAAACTCAAGGAGAGGTGTTCAGATGAAAGGGATTCCACAGGGGAGGTACACGAAGGAGTTTCGAGAAGAAGCGGTGAAGCTGGTAACGGAAGGGAATCTGTCATTGCCGAAGGCTGCGCGGAGCTTGTTATTGCCGCCGTCGACATTGGGGAACTGGTTAAAAGGTTATAAGGCAGGCAAACTGGGAGAGGTGGGCAAGACACAGAGGCCTTTGACCGAAATAGAGATGGAACTGGCTCGAACAAAGCGGGAGCTGGTTGAGACCCGGATGGAGCGGGACCTGCTAAAAAAAGCAGCCGTGTACTTTGCGAAGGAGTCGCTGCCCGGTACGCGATGGTAAATGAGATGCGGCTTCAATACCCGATACCGATGATGTGCCGCATTTATGATGTATCGGCAGGCTACTACGCCTGGTTGGAGAGACCGACGTCGAAGCGATCTCGGGAGAATGCGCGACTGGAACTTGAGGATTAAGGCAGCGCACAAGCGGACGCGTCAGACCTGCGGTCCTGATCGGTTGCAGTGCGATCTGGATGAACACGGCGTCCATGTCGGGGTATGCCGGATCAAACGCCTCCGGAAGAAGCTGGGCATACGCTGTAAACAGACGAAGAAGTTCAAGACCACCACTGACTCAAAGCATGCCCTACCGGTAGCAGAGAACTTACTGAATCAGCGGTTTAAAGTATCTAAACCTAATACCGCATGGGTGAGCGATATCACCTATATCCCGACAGGGGAAGGATGGCTGTATCTGGCCGGCCACAAGGATCTTTGCACCGGTGAGATCGTTGGATATGCCATGGGCGAACGGCTGACGAAGAGTCTGGTGAGTCAATCCCTGTTCCGGGCAGTGGCAGCGAAACGACCGGCAAAGGGACTGCTTCACCACTCCGATCGGGGAAGTCAGTATTGTTCTTATGAATAACGGGAGTTACTCGAACGGTTTGGAATGAGGGCATCGATGAGCCGGAAAGGGAACTGCTATGACAATGCGCCCATGGAGAGCTTCTGGGGAACGCTCAAGCAGGAGCTGATTAACCACTGTTATTATCGAACCAGGCAGGAGGCGATTCGGGACATTACCGAATATATCGAGGTCTTCTATAATCGGCAGCGTCGGCAGGCAAGGCTGGGGTATATGTCCCCGATTGCCTATGAACAAAGTCTTTATGCCGGACAACTGGCGGCATGAATGGTTTGGTGATGCTCCTATAGATGTCAAACACATTGAACGATATTCGGTTTGATCAGGCCATGGAGAATAGCAAATACTTCGCGAGAAACGTAGCGTTTCAAGCAGCGGATGACTTCCGTTTTCGTCTTCCCTTCCTCGGTGCGCCGTTTCAAATATGCCTTGGTTCTCTCGTCATAGCGGAGCCTTACAATGACTATTCGATGGATGGCGGCATTCGCTCGGCGGTCGCCACCACGATTAAGGCGGTGCCGATTAGTTTTGCCTGATGAAGCAGGTATCGGATTCACCCCACACAAGGCGGCAAAAGATGCCTCAGATTTGAGTCGCTCAGGGTTACTTCCCGCGGTGATCAGGAGCGCGGCAGCAGTGTCAGGTCCAATGCCAAAGGATTGCGTCAGTCCCGGGGCAAACACTGCCGTAAGCCTCGCCAGATGGACATCGAGAGCTTCTATCTCCCGGGTAAGCTGGATGTGACGCCGGGCCAATGACCACAAAGTGTATTTAGCCGCTGACGGCACCGTCAGCAGTTTCCCAGGACGCCACCTCGCACAACGGGCTATCAGTTGACTAGCGGTGAGATCCCTCAGTGCAGATCGAAGTTCAACCGGGGAAGTAAACACCAGCGCCTTCATTTGATTGATCGACTGGGTGCGAGCCTTCATTGCCGAGTCTTTGGCGCTCTTGATCATCCGAATCATCTCCACCGTGTCGACACCGGATTTTGGCTCTTCCCGGGCCACTCCAGCGAGCACAGCTCTGGCAGCCATTTCAGCATCAGTGGGATCACTCTTTCCGATCCTGCGGCGGGTGGATCGGTCCGGCCGATTTACCTCTATGATCCTGTGCCCTCTATCGCTCAGAAAACGAGACAGGCCGGCCCCGTAGGAGCCGGTGCCTTCGATGCCGAAAGCGTCTATCTCCCCTAGACTATTCGCCCAGCCCTCCAGGCTCATGTATCCCACCATGGTTGTTGGCACGTTGCGCTGACCAATCCGAGCGCCAAGTTTGGTGATGGCTACCGCCACATGCTCGTCCTTGTGGGTGTCAACGCCAACAATGATTCCAGAAACAGGAACGCCACTTTGAGAAATCACAGTCTGTCCTCCTTCATTAGACTGGTACCCTCAAGCCAGGCGAACGGACAGGACTGCGACGAGGCTTATTTAGCCATGCTCCTATAAGGTCACTGCTCGCCGGGTTGGGTACTTCTCGTGGCCACCCTCAGGTCAAGTCGACAGATCACCAAGAAGGCACTGAGCCGGTCCACTATGGAGTCAGACCCCACCTGAAAGTGGTCTGACTAATATTATCGCAGTCCACTATTGCCACCCGACGTCAGTGGCTTCGGTAGAGCGGATATCGGAGGCTTATCTGGTATCTATCCTTGCGGCCATGCTCTCGGAGTTTCCCTTTGTCATCCGGGGATTCCATTCCGATAACGGATCGGAGTTCGTCAACTATGAGGTAGGCGCGATGTTAAACAGATTGCTGGTCCGCTTTACCCGGTCCAGGCCCAGACATAGCAATGACAACGGCCTGGTAGAATCCAAGAATGGCGCCGTGATCCGCAAACATCTGGGATATGCGCATATCCCGCAGCGATATGCCCAGCAATTCAATGCCTACCATGCAGAGTTTCTGAATCCCTACATCAATTTCCACCGGCCTTGCTTCTTCCCGGTGACCGTGGTTGATCCCAGAGGCAAGGTCAAAAAGACGTACCCTTTGGAGGAGGTGATGACTCCTTATGAGAAGCTGAAATCGTTGCCTGGGGCACAAGAATATCTGGTTGGGGGAGTAACCTTCGCCAGGCTTGATGCTATTGCGGGTCGAATGAGCGATAATGAATTCGCCAAAAGGATGGTGAAAGCACGGTCCGATCTCTTTGAGAGAATAGCCAGATCTGACGGACGGGGACTCTGAATCGGGGGCTCATCGGTTTATCCACCTATCCACACTGTTCACAAAGAAAGAAAAAGTAGCAAAAAGAAAGAAACGATTATTATGACCCCTTCAGGCTCATCTTGTGTTGGAAGAGACTGCACCTGCGCCTCACGCAAGGTAGTAAACATATCTCGATTCAGCAGCTCATCTCTCAGCTTGGCGTTGAAAGATTCGATATACTCATTTTCCCACGGACTCCCTGGTTCGATAAACAGCGTGGTTGCGCCCAGATCATGTTCAATTGCCAGATCTCCCTCCGAAGCCGACGGAGGAAGATCTCCGTCGGCTTCATTCTTCCCTTGCCCGGAAATGCGTCCTCTTCCTGAGATTCGCGTTTCCACTGGCCTCACATCGTCTCTCCCATTGATACTCAGATTCCGTGCGACCTCGGCTGTACTACAAGCTCTCCTCCGTAATCAGCCTCACTGTCCGCTTGAACTCTGTTGTATAGGTGTGTCTTTCTCCTGTCATCCGAACACCTCTCCTTGAGTCTACCACTCTTTTCCAGGTATCCGTTTCCATTAGGCCACTTCACATTGATGTTGCGAAAGCTATCAACTGTGACGATTACGCCTTTGATGGGAAGGCATCTTTATCTTTGCGGAATCTTTTGTCGAACCATAGCACAATCGCCGGCATTACCAACAGACTGCTAACCAAGCATAGCAGCACGTCGATTACCGTCATGACGCCGAAGTTGCTCAGAATAGGCAGATTGGTGGCAGTGATCAGTGCCGCAAAGCCGCCTGCCACCGTCAAACCGGAGACTAGGATAGCCCGTCCGATCTTGGTCATGGCGATTGACATGGCCTCGTCAGGCCCTTCGCCCTTGTCCCGCTCCTCGTAGTATCGGTATAGGATCAGGAGTGTAAACTCAGTGCCGATAGCCACAATCTGTGCAGGCATGGTCGCCATGAAGATGGTAATCTTCAGACCCAGCAGATACATTATGCCGCTGGACCAGCCCAAGATCAAGACGATCGGGAGCAGGGCGCTGATGATCCTGAAAATCCGTAACTTCATCAGGACTAGGAGGGCTACAAAGATCAAGCCGATGCCAACGTAGGTGATCCTGTTCCGAGCATCATTAAGGTTCTTGTCAAGCAATACCGCTATGTCCATGGTGGACCCGGTGACGAGCACCTTGTCGACAGACGCCGGAGGATTGGCGAAGACTTCTGTCCGTAATCCTTTCCCAAGGGGCCCCAATGAGGAGGCTTCGATGGTGCTCGTCATAACCAGAATATGGAGCTTTTTGTGGTCGGGAGTGATGAAATTGCGCTTCAGCGTATCCGGCAGCATGGCCAAGAGATTGTTCATCCCCTCTTTGGTATCGGGTAGTGTACCGAAGCCGCTTATAACGTCGCCGAGGCTGGTACAACTGAGGACAACATGGCCTGCGCCAGAAGTCTTGGGTGAGTAAGTCTGCAGGATTTCAGCCTCTTTTGCCATTACATAGTTGATCACCTCGGGATCGGTCACATCATCGGCTTCTACAACGATGTCGAACGGGATGGTGCCACCAAAATATGTAGTCAGAAGGCCGTATTCCTTCATATCCTTCGTGTTCTTGTTGACATAGGAATCTCCTGCGTTAGTAGTCGGAATCCTGTGATCCACTGCCCATCCGGCTATGGTAAGTGCCAGGAATACAGGAATGATGATGACCGCGTATTTGTTGAGGAGGGGGGTGACTTTCCTTAGTTGTCTTTCGAGGATACCTACGGATGTCTTGGCAGCTTCCTCAGCGGTCACCGGCTTCTTGTTTCGGTCACGCCGATACAGAATCGACATCAACAGCAGCGTGGCCACAACGAAACTGACGATTATGCCGATGGCGAGCATCGAGCCGAAACTCCTGATCATCGGCGTTCCCGAGATTCTCATGGCGAGAAAGGCCAGCACGGTGACGATGATGGCGATAAAGATCGGCGGCCCGACGTGCATGAAGGTATGCCGAATACCCTCATCCGCCGTCTCCCCTTTCAGCGATTCCTCCTCATACCGGTTCTGGAATTGGATGGCATAATCGACCCCCAGTCCGAGCAGGATGGGGAACATCGCCATGGACACGAAAGTGGTCTTGAAGTCCAGCGCTCCGGCTATTCCAAACGTATAGAGAACCGCAACAAGCACCACAGCCAGTGTCAGCCACCGCCACAAAAAGGAGCCGCGCAGCCGCAAAAGGATGGCGAGAATGATCAGCATCAGGATGAGTGCCACTGACATGCATCTGACCAGCGCAGTGTTGATTTGCTTGGCTACGGCAATGTACCACACCGGCTGTCCAGCCGTAGTGACTTTGACGTTTCCCTCGAAGCCTGCGGCCTTGGTAATTTCCTTGATGTGATTGACGACGCGTTTCTCAACAGGCTGAGGCGGCATACCTTTGAAGGTCGTGCTAAAATATGCGACTTGAGAGTTTATGAACGCACCGGCAAAGGCGGGATTTATCTGGCCGGTCTTTGAATCGAGAATTAGGTCCTTCAACGGCACGTCCTTTGGGGTGGCGGGATTCTGTAACGTCATGCCTATGTAGAAGGCCGGGGTAGTGATATAAAGAAGCTCGGGGATCTTGGATATTTCCTGCTGGCAGTAAGCATAAGCCTTCAGATTAGCTTCGCTCAGAAGCGTATCCATCGGATGAGGGTCCTTTGGGTCCGCCACCACGAAAACCACCAGTGCGTCGGTCCCAAATGAATTGGCGAGGACGTCAATTCTCTTGCCCTCCTCGCTGTTCTTGTTAGCGAAACTGAATGCGGTGACATCGGTCTTGACAAAGCTCACTCCGTAGCCCGCGAGTATTATTAGAAGTATAGCAACAATCGTCACCGCCGTAAGATGTTGCTTGACATATTCCCATGACTTTACCATTATTGAGCCAATCATAGTTTCTTGTTCCTCCTCCTCTCTATCTCTCTATTGCCCAGATATTATCGGGGCAGTCTACATCAAACTGACGATCAACCAGATTAGGTGCAACCGAATACCTATATTGGCTGGTTACCTTAGACCACATAGTACTTTTTCCAATGATTCCCGCTTTGATCATCAGGCTTCGTGCTCGATACCGCCCTACCAAACACCTTACCCTTTGCAGCTTCTCACCTATCCATCGGCTGCCGTAAACCCTTTTGTCTGTTAATGAATCTCTCTGACACGAGTCATCAGAACAATCTCATTGTGTTGGTAATCAGCGAAATGGGACGGTTTTTGAACTGAACACTTTAGCATGACAAACAAGTGGCATTGACCAACTCTTTGAGGTTTTATTATGGTATCTGCGATACTTAATGTTCGTATCTTCACCTCCCTTCGGCGTTCCATTATCTGCTCTCTCCTGCCGTGTAGAACATCAGCGGATGCCCTGCTGTTCCTTTGCGATCAATATGCCACTAGATTCCCCAAGATTCAAATTCCTTCCTCTTTCCGGTACTGGAATAAGCCTTGTCGCCGCTTGCCCTCAAATGTTGTACGCTGATGCCAATCTCCTAACTAACTCTGTGACATCGCGAACTCCAAGTCTATCCAAATTCAAGATCAATTCCTCGGTTTTAGAGATCTCGGACTTGGGTAATACACCTCGAGTAAATTTGCGGTATAGTTGCATGAACTCCTGCATGACCAGCGGCTCTTTTGGCGATCCAATTGCATACGTCCTTTCGCCTGTGAATTGTTGGCCATCCTTGGTTCTGATAACTACGCGAACCGGTACCAGAAATCCCTTGCCGGCCAACTCGGGGCGAATTATCACCTTCACCTTCGATCGCGCTTCTTGGAGCCTTGGATCATTTATAGCTTTCTCAGTGCAGTGTTCGAGGCCTACATCCCCATCCAACATTGCAGATCCACAGGTATGTTGGATGCTGAACTGAAGATCGCTTTCAGTCTGGGGTTGTGGACGACTGCAGATTTCGTCCTCTGGCCTTACGTATACTTCGATGGCTTCCATCTGCTCGTAGGACAGACCGTGCTTCGCCCTCAATTCGATCACTAAATCGATAGGGCGATGAGTCATCAGACAGCTAGGGTACTTTTTGACCCAAATTTCCTGAAACAGCCATTGCCGTCCCAAGTCTTCTACCATTTTCTCCGGAACTACCCTGTCTTTTCCAAGCAATCTAGATAGGAATAATCCGGTGTCACTGTTGCCAGTCAGGCCCTCTCTGGCTAAATCAGCAGCCACCATTCCGTGCATAGCTTGCATAGCAGATTCAAGGAAGTGGGCTTCGGTGCCCAAATTAGACATCCACAGATTGACCCCAGAAGTAGAAAGTCCAATTGCGTTAGCGGTTTCCCTAACGCCCAAGCCACGAGCTTTAGCTGCCGCCACGGCCGGCCCCACAGCAGGGGTGACAAATGCTAAACCCACGTGTTCACCGGGAAACATACAGGTTCTATGATGAACCTCAAGGCCCACAATGATTGCTTCCATTAGATCTTTTCCAGAGAGCTTCGCTTCCTCAGCAAGGGTGAAGAGCAGAGGGATTACCGTTATGTCCCAACCTGAGCCTCCTGTTGGCATGATGCTGTCGTCCTCCAACTCACTAGCATGAGCGAAAAAGGCGTTCAGAAAGACAGCTTCCCAAAGACCAGTCTTGAAATCATTCCCCATCACTGACGCATGCTGAGGTAAGTTTCGCGTTCTAATGAGATCAGACACCTTACGGCCCGAAGGTTTGGTTGCCCCTACTACCATCCCTGCGACAGTCTTAAGTGTCAAACCTTTAGCGAAGTCCACTACATCTCTGGGAATCGATTCATACTTGGTGTTAACCGCAAATTCTGCTAGCGCTGTGCCGACATTCTTGGCCATTCTGTTCCTCCTCTCATATTAACTGACCGGGGTGAAACTCACCCTTTGAAAGGCCCCGTTTTGGCTACCATTCCTCCTGGTCACGGTGCCTGCTTTCACAACACTGACCCCACAGCTGGCGTAATCCGCAGCCTCAGATGACATCTGAGACATCTTTTGGCTTCCTGAATTGCCTGTTTCTGGTCGAAGCCAAGCTCCACTTCGGCAAAGCTGGCCAATCTCTGTTCAACAGGCAATAATGGAGTCCTGCTCCGAGGCCACGAGGCGAAGTCAGAATCCGGCCCTAGCCAAGGGTCAGGCGCGGTGGTGGCGAGAGTTACATCCACGATTCCGTCACCACCCAGGTATTTGTCTATTGAACTGGCGGCGCCTTTTCCGGCGGCGATAGCTTGGATAACAGAGGCTGGCCCAATCACCCCATCACCCCCAGCAAAAACACCTGGTCTGCTGGTAGCAAAGGTAACGGGGTCAGCCTCGACTAATTTGTCCCTGATCGGAAGGCCAAAGCCATCAGGGATTTGAGGTTCCTGGCCAATAGCAGCGATAACTGTGTCTAACTCAAGACTGAATTCACTGCCCTCAATTGGCTCAGGACGACGCCTACCCTGAGCATCCCACTTCTTGCCGAGTTTCATACGCACACAGATCAAGTTGATTCTGCCGCTCTCTGTAGACGTCACGCTTACTGGAGCCACAAGAAAATCGATATTCACGCCTTCACGCAACGCTTCCTCAATTTCCTCTGCACTGGCGGGCATCTCCGCTCTGGTGCGCCGGTAGAGAACGTTCACCTGCTCAGCACCAAGACGTAGGGCGCTACGGGCGGCATCCACGGCAACATTGCCTCCGCCAACCACTGCCACCTTTTTACCCAAGCTCACTTCCCTCCCCAGAGCCACTTCTCTAAGGAAACATACGCCCTCCAGCACGCCTGGGCTATTTTCCCCCTTGATACCCATCCGGACACCTTTATGAGCCCCAGGGGCGACCAAAACAGCCTCATAGCCATCCTTAAATAAAGTGTCCACAGAGTCGATCCTGGTTTCTGTCTTTATATCAAAGCCAACTCTCTGTATTTCCTCGATTTCGCCCCGTAGTACATCCCGCGGCAGGCGATAGGCAGGTATCCCTAACCGCATCATGCCCCCAGGCTCCGGCATCGCTTCGAAAACAGTCACCTGGTGACCGAGCTTGGCCAAGTGGTAAGCCGCAGTTAGCCCGCATGGTCCTGAACCTACAATAGCCACTCGTCTGCCTGTGGGCAACGCATGCTTGCTCTGTTGCCGTAGTCGATCACCATGTTCGGCGGCATACCGTTTAAGGGAGCATATAGCTACAGACTCGTTGACTTGGCCCCTGCGGCAAACCATTTCACAGGGATGAGAGCAGACACGCCCAAGTACAGAGGGAAAAGGCAAATTTTCTCTGATGATTGCCGTCGCCTCGGTAAATCTGCCCTCGGCCATTGAAAGAATGTAGCGCGGGATATCCACCCCTGCAGGGCAGGCAAAACGGCAAGGAACTAGGGTTGCCTCTCGATCCTCCCCGAGCCCACCTTTATCCCTCAGCGCCCCCGTAGGGCATACCTCAACACAGGCGCCACAGAATTTACAACCTGAATCCTTCAGAGAATTGCCTGAGACAGGTGCGACGCCCACAATAGTCCCATCTTGCCCATGGACGAAATCGATAGCTTTGACGCCCCTAACCTCCTGGCAGATCTTCACGCACCGGCCGCAGACGACACATAGACTAGGGTCTCGGTCAAACAGGGGATGGCCCGTCTCAACAGGGGCAATCCTGTAACTCATAGGAATGTTAATTTCCTTAATCCCAATGAAGTCTGCTATTCGCTGCAGTTCGCAATGTTTGTCACTGGGGCAGATGGCACATGGCCTTAGCGTTTCTCCTTGCTCAACAAGGTGATGGGGATTGCACTGCTCGGTAGCTCTTTTGGAGCAGATAAGGCAAGCGTGCGGATGTCGGCTCAGAATCAATTCTAAGCTGTTCCGTCTCGACTGGTCCACTTGGGGAGTACAGGTTCTCACCATCATGCCCTCATCAGCTGGCGTAAGGCACGAGGGCACTGAGTCTGGCAGACCTTCGATTTCTACAATGCACAGTCCGCAAGTACCGAGCGGAGTTAAATCGGGGTGAGCGCAAAGGGAGGGAACATAGATACCAGCCTGACGGGCTACCTGTAGCACACTCTGCCCGTTGGTAGCGTTCACTACCCGACCATCGATGGTAAGAGTTAGCATCTCGTCAAAACCTTCTTTCGAGAGTATTGGTTTTCTCAGAACGGATGCGGAAATGTCATTACCAGCCAAGTACTGCCCCCGCTTTAGCCACCCTACGTGTCGACCTGTGGTAGAGGCGCTTGGCTGATAGCTATCCCGTGCTAGTGAACCTCCGCCGACAGGAGTCGGCGGCTTCTTGGGTACACGGCTCTTGACCTTCGTCCAATCGCCGTGCGCCTTCGGGCGCCTATCCATCACCAGACCGGAGTCTGGTGGTTTGTCGGCAGACTAAACCCACGCTTTCTCTTGCGCAGCATTTTGACCCGCGATACGACCAGTCACAAAACAATTCATAAGTGCAGTGCCACTGGTATACAATTTGCCTGTGGACCCACCTGCAGTCTCACCGCCGGCATATAGTCGCGGGATCTCTTTGCCAAAGACGTCTATTACCCGACATCTGGAATTAATCTTCAATCCCCCCGCAGTCAAGACGAACACGGTCTTATACTGCATGGCGTAGAAAGGGCCACTCTTGATGGGAACAAGGTGCAAAGTCCTGCCAAATTCAGGGTCTATGCATTTCCCAGCATTCTCACTAAAGGTGAAAACCGTATCCTGGAGAGTATCGGGATCCATACCTATCTGCTTTGCCAACTCGGCGAGCGTTGATGCTTTCTTCACCATGCCCTGTTCGATTTCGTCTTTCAATCCCGCACTGGCCATGTGCAGGACTGTTGGACAATTTCTCAGGGCATTTTGATCAAAAATGCACCAGCACGCTTGGTCTTCGACCTCTCTCATCTTCGGGCCCAGCAATTCATAGTGCATATACTCGTCAACAAATCTGCGGCCCTTCTTGGTCACGAGAACGCACGGTGCCTCTTTCATAATTGTGATTCTGGGCGCATATATCAGCCTCACTTGCTTACCAGGTTTGACAGTGATAAGGCCTCCCGGCACTCCTACCAACAGGTTGAGCAAACCCATATTCACCAGATCAGCGCCCAACGCTTGGGCTACCCTTATGCCATCTCCATCAATACCCATGAGAGCACACATTGGCAAACTTCCCACATATGCTGGCAGATAATTGCGTACCATCTCTTCGTTGCGAGAGAACCCACCCGTTGCTAGAATTACCGCCCTCCCAGCCCTGATATATTCCTTGTCTGTCTTGACGCCGACCACCTCTCTCGTGGCAGGATGCCTTATCAGCTCTCGTACTGGGTTTTCTAGCATTACTCGGATGCGTCGTTGATCGATAGCCTTCCCCAGTGGATTCATCAAGCCCTCACCCGTACCCTCCTGAACAATGTGGCCCCTCGGTTTGGCTGGCGTCAGGCTATCATATTGGGGGAGTCTTTCCAATCCCGTGAACATTAGCAGTTCAGGCGGGAACTTGACACCCAGATTCATAAGCCACTCAATACTCTCCGCTGATTTCTCCGCATTGCTTCTCAGGCGCTCTTCATCTGCCTGTCCCTCTGCGGTAGCCTTAAGGTACGTCAAGAACGCATCAGCGCTGTCGTCGATACCCCTCGCCTTTTGAAAGGAAGTGCCAGCAGCAAGTATTATGCCTCCGGAGATCAAAGTATTACCGCCTGGCTTAGGCATCTTCTCAAGGATAAGCACTTCAGCTCCTCTATCATGTGCCTCAATAGCAGCGGCAGCCCCGGTTGCTCCATATCCGGCCACCACAATGTCCACCTCTAGGTCCCATCTTTCAGGCAGCACTGTGTTCTCTTTAAGTTTTCTCACTGTTGCCATGATTCCAAACGCCTCTTCTTCTAATTCGACGGAACTAGACTTCCCGAGCTTGATTCAAGACCCACCAGCCTCAAGCGCACCTTCCTGACTGCTCCACGTCAGGCACCGCTGGAATTCTTCCCCAAATTGTTTCTCAAGGTGAAACACCCGAAGCGTTAGTCGCCTACATGAAACTGTCTCACATGGCCATTCTTTGTTTGACCCAGCCCTGTTCATATTCTGTGATCGTTTGCCACGTGATCTGCAATTTCCCCTGCTTCCACTCCCCCTTTTCTTTAACATATTCGTCGGTGTAGTAGCCTACCATCCAGTACGCCTTGTCCGCGGCAACTAAATGGATCATGGCCTGAAGCCCCCAAATACCTTTGGCTGTTGTGTCAGTAACGATTTCGATTTGAGGGTTATGCAGGTGATGGACACTAAAAGTACTTCCCGCGGTGAGAAAGTCTCCGATGGCTTTCCTGCCCTTGTAGAGACCAAGTACTCCATAATCAGCGACCGCCTTTTCAGAGAAGGTAGCTATTGCGTCCTCGAGCCTACCCGTGTCAACCGAGAATACATACCTATTCTTGAGGTTCTTGATAGCCTCGATATCCTCCACCCGTTTGATTCGTTGCTCTAACTTTGCAACAGTGGCTTCTGGGCTTTGCATATTTGGCCTCCGTTTTGAACCATTTTTAATTCGATTCATTCGTCCAACAGCGGATGGCATAAAGCTACAAGGCAGAGGGTTGATCCACTATTACTTCCTTTTATACCAAATAAACTTGCGTTCATCTAATTCCACATAGTTCGTCGGTGGTATGATGAGTGTAGTCATTGGATGCTCGAGAATGGCCGGGCCATCAACCCTGTTCCCAGCGTTCAGCAACTCCATCTCCCAGAGGTCAAATTTGAGCCAACCTCCGTCCATATAGATCTCTCTTTGTCCCTTGTAAGCCCTTTTCGAAGGTTCCTTGCCTTCAAGTGGGTATGAGGGTATGACAGGTTTAACCTTTTGTGCTATCGCCTCGACGTAAATCTCAGTTATCTGATAACCTACCTCAGGATAGCGCGCTGCAGCAGGGTATATCGCAGTATAGGTCTTCTCGAAACTGTCGATGACTTTTTGTATATCTGCCAGAGTCTTTACCCTCCCGCTCTCGAGCGGAACCTCCCAGGAAAATATCTGCCCCACGTATCTGGCAGACATTCCATATCTGAAGGTCACCTGGGCTCTTGAGAAGTTTTCGGCCGCAAGTTCTGCGTAGCCACGTTGCTCCAACTGCTGGAATGTCTGGCTCAAAGCCTTACCCTGCGCAAGCTTGAATTCCTCCGGCATGCCGGGAGTCAAGAACACATTGACCGCTTGATCATAGCGATGGAAATAGTCGGCGCTGGCCACACCAAAAGCGGAAAATACTGCCGCCCAAGGTACGATGAGCACTTTGTCAAACTTGATGGCCCGCTCAAGCCCCCACAAATGCAACGGGCCTGCAGCGCCATAGACCAGCAAAGTAAAATCACCAGGATTGAGGCCTTTTGATAACAGTACTCCATTGATATGGTCCGCAACCTTTCCGTGCAACAAATCCAGAATCTTGCTTGAAACGTCATATAGGTCCTGACCCAAAGGCTTGGCCACGCGCTTTTCCAACTCTTTTAGTGCTTTCTCCCTGCTGACTTTTACAGTGCCGCCTAGATAGTAGTCAGGATTCAGCAGCAGCAGAGCGAGGTCAATGTCTCCGATCGTGATCTCCGAGGCTTGCCAGCAGGTACCTAGGGCGGCTCTCACGCTTTCGGGTCCTATGGTGATCCTCTTGGTCTCCGGATCAGCGTGAATCACATGGCTGGTCCCCGCTCCTATGGAGTCTATTGAGACCATGGGCATCCTAAGCTTGTGGCCGGCGAAACTGGGCTGTTTATCAATCGGCAACTGTCCCGCGGCAATAAGCCCGATGTCGCAGGTAGTGCAGCCCAAGTCCCAGCAAACGATATTAGGTATACCTAAAAGGTCGGCGATGAATTTGCCGCCAAGCATGCCGCCTACAGGTCCGGATATAGCAGCTTCAGCAAGCTTGGGATAGCGAATATCAGCAACTGCGCCATAAGATAGCAGGGTCAACAAGTCGTGCTTATACCCCGCTTTCTTGGCCGTTGCTTCCAAAGAGAATAGTCGTTTCCTGGCAACTTCAGCCATGTAGCACTGCAGCAAGACAGTCTTCAATCTTTCATTTTCATTAGGTAACGGACATATTTCGTGAGAGACAACGACAGGGACATCAACCCCTCGCTCTTTCACTAACTGCCTGGTGATTTCGCCTATCCTCTTTTCATGAAGCGGGTTCACATAGGATGCCAAGGTCAGAACTCCTATCACCTCAACTCCGTCGTCCAGAAGTTCGTTGACACCCTTAACCACATCTTCCTCACGTAGCGGAATGACGACGCGCCCAGGCTCATAGTGGTGAGCAGAATAGTAGCTACCGCACGAGATGCGCTCCGTGACCTCTTTAACGTGCTGTGGCTGCACCAACCAGGGGTTGTGCTCGTGCAGCTGCTGATGCAATACATCCTCGTAGGTTTGTCCTATCCAGGTCAAGCCTTTCTCCATAATCGGCATGTGCCCGAAGCCCCTGGTTACCAGCAATCCCACCTTACTCCCACTCTGGGTAACCAGGATATTCACCATTGTTGTGCCAGCATAAATGGAGGCACGTGTTTCTTGGAAAACCTCGGCAGCGGTCATGTTCCAACGTCTGGCCGCATCTGTTATAGAGCCGACATAGCTGACAGCTTCATTATTGTTGTCAGTTAAGCATTTCCCGGTTGCAAATCTTCCTTGGTCATCAATAAGGAAGGTGTCAGTCATTGAGCCACCAGCATCCTGAGCCCATAAGTATTTATCTTGTGTCTTCTTTGTCATGTTATCGCCCCTTTGCCCACTGAGCAATTAGATCCGAGCTCTTATCTTCAAACCAGTCCGGCCGCTCATCCGGTAGCGGTTTACCTAACCATTCCCTATACAAGGTGTCCAGGTCAGGTAGCATATCGAACAGCGGTGGATACCCGCTTGGCAGAACTTCCACGGCGAGCTGAGCCAGACATCCTGGACAATAGTATTCCCTCATCTCTACCAGATTAGGATCGGGTATAGCCTCTTCCACCGTGACTACCTCTGCCATCTCTTGGCGGGACCTTCTGACAGAGATTCGGCAACTCAGTTTCCAGTTAACCCGGTAATCACCGAATTCCTGCCCGCAATCACACTTAACCACCCGACCAGCACCCTCCTTGGCCACAATATAAAGGTGATCCCCGATGCGGAGCAGTATCTTATCCCTCCAAGGAACCTTTTCCTGTAACAACTCCACGTACTTAAAGAAACGGTCCTCATCCTTAGGAGACAGACGAATTATTCTCTTCGCTTCTCCCCAGGGGATTTTGCCCTCCACCAGCAGCTTTAAATTTTCCTTGGTCACTTTTTCCATCGTTTCTCTCCTATATCTGGTATTCCTCAGGAAGGTGCCACATCTGTGTGAATTCCCTACGGAATTTTCCGTATTTGAGACAATCGCCATACATATTGCGAACAAGCTCGGGTAACTCCTTATTCAGTACCTTCTCCCTCTCTTGATGCCACCAATCCTTGACAAGAACGGATCTCTCCTTCCGCCTGCTCCGCATCTGCTGCCGCAGTTTAGCGCTCTCGTTAGCTTTCACCTTGCCTTTCTCGTCGATAACAGCTCCGTAAACACTCTCTACTACGTCAGGACTCAGCCACCCATAACGAACGTCATTCTCCAGCAGACTCATCTCCCTCTCCAGTGGGTCCCCCCATCCACCCTTGGCGCCAGCGGCTATTGCAAATAGATCGCCGTCCTTCACCGGAATATTAGGTGTAGGATGGTCATAAACTGCCACTCGGCCAGCCTTGAGCCTGCCGTCCTTTAACCATTCCCTGATCTCAACTATATCCCTGGGGTACGTCCCACCATTTGCCAGAATTTCCCTCATATTTGTGTCATGCACAAAGACACCGGCAGCGTTCGGCGCAAGATAGCCACCGGACATTCCAGAACAGCAATGGCCAGTCCCATGAGTGATCATGTAAAGGTTCACGTTCAGATTTTGCCCGGGATCGACGATGAGAAAGGTCTGACCCGACCCGAGGCCACCCCTGAACTTGCCATGCCCGCAGTAGTTGGGGATCAACTTTTTGCCGAGGTGCAGATTAGTCGGTATCATGAATTCACAGGCCTCAACCTCGCCCATATCACTCTGCGGGTTTGGTCCCGAACATGAGACGACCTCACCGTCCTTGTAGGGTGTTGCAGCACTAGCTTCAGCACCCATAAGACTCCAATCACCCGCTCCCCAACGAAATCCGTCAGCGAATACTCCGGCCTGCCCATAAATGGCCCCCGTGGCACCTCCTGGGAAACATTCCTCCAGGAATCCTCTGGAAAAGTACGCGCGGCTGAAAACATCCCTGAACATAAACAGGTACTTAGCGGGGGCCTCAAGTAAAGTTGTTGCCTGATAGGGGTTTTGAGGATTGCCCAAGGTCCCTGGTGGTATGTTCCAATCGGTCACATACAACAGAGATGTATTGAGGGTTAGGGAATAGGCAAACATTGGCCAGGGGCCTAGCGAACTTACCATCAGGATTGCGGGCTTATAGGAGTTGGCATAAAAACTGTCCTCGCTGCTCATGCCTTCCACGTCAATTGATATGGTGGCGTTAGGGCGTATTAGGACTTCCGCCGGCAACTGAAGCATCCAATCCTTATTAGAGTTGGGAAAGAGTGCGCCCCCGATTCCCTTGTACCTTACCGTGCTGAAGTAACGATATTGATATTTGCCCGGGATTGCCTGATTTTTGATCCTCTGTAACTGTACTCTTCTCTCCCTCTCAAGTATCTCGTGTAGCCCTTCCCTGAAATAGTCCACCCCAAACTCTTCCACGACTTCCAAAATCTTATCATGCAGCCCCACTGACCCTGCGACACGCATCTTGTCATCCAGAATATTGAGGGTCCCCATTCTCGTTCGCCTCTGCCAGAATAGGTCCCACCACCTGTGTTGCAGAAAATCCTCTCCGGTCTTCAAAGGAGGGCAGGTAAAGCCATCAGTAAACGTGTCAAAGGTGATAGTGCCAAGGCCGCCAGTCTGGAATGACCCAACGTCCAAAATATGATTGCACCCCGCACTCCAGGCAATCAATTCCCCCTCATGAAAAATTGGAACCCAGGTGTAGCAGTCATTATGGTGGGGAGCACCATAATAAGGATCGTTACAGAAGAACAGATCTCCCTTCCTGACTCCAGGGTTGTCTTCGAAACCCAGTTTAGCTATACTGTCTATGAAAAAGGGGAAACTCTGGACATGGCCAACAAGCCCATAAGAAGCGGCGACGCAATCACCCTCTGCAGTTGCCAGCATAAAAACCAATTCACCCATCACTACAGCCGCAGGATTGGCTGTTATCAACCTTGCAGTCTCCCTGCAACTCACACACGCAGCCACCAGCTTCATCTGGAATCGCATGAACCTGGCCGGGTCATTTTCTATAAGTTCGAGTTTCTCCAGCCCATAGCAGTAACCCGTCTTCTTGAAAAGTTCGTCTCTCTCCTCCACAACTTTCTTGAGTGTTTTACCCTGGTAACATAGTCCCATTTTGCCTCCTATAAATGCTTAGACTGCGACTAGCTCTCTTCGCCAAGTCTTTGTTCTGCTTTCGTTAATATCCTGTCTTATAGACCTTTTACCTTTGCATTCGGCTGGACTGTGTATCCTCTCAGCCCCCGCTCAAACCAGGTTCGACCAGCTTCAAACTTGTACAAACCCGTCAACACTCCCAGGCCAGTTTTTGAACGGCCTCAATTTTGGTTTCTGGATTGCCTGACTTTCGCAATCGGCTCTGCAACTGGTTGACGCAATATCACTCCTAGATCACACGAGACGTATGAAAGCCTTCCCACATGGCGTGCAGGATGTTGCGTGGCCGGACACAGTCGCCCACGGCATATAGCTCGGGGACCGTGCCTTCGAGCGCATCGCGAAGCGCTGACTGGGGTTTGAACCCCAAGGCCACTACTATAGAATCAGCCTTCAACTCTCTCCTGGAGCCACCAGCGTCAACGATAGCACCGTTCTTAGTTACTTCCAGAAGTTTTGTGTTGAGCATCACCTTTACCTTGCTCTTCTCTACCAATTCCATAAGCCCCATCATGGCAGTAGCGCTCATCCCCTCTGGTACCAATTGCCCCATCATTTCTACAACGGTCACCTTCCCGCCCTTTCTAGCTAGGTAAGCAGCGGTTTCACAACCAACCAGACCTCCACCGACCACGACCACGGTTGAACCTGTCCCCTTCTTGCCGAGAAGCACATCTAGCGCACTGACCACATTCTCTGCACCTATGCCTGGGACTTCCGGAACCAGCGGGCTGGCACCGATGGCGATGATTACCACATCAGGTTTTACTTTTTGAATCAGTTCCGGGGAGGCTTCCATCATAAATGCAACTTTCACACCCAGCTTCCGAACCTGGGTTGAGAGGTAGTCTATCAGAGGCCTGATGTCCTGTTTGAAGTCGGGGACAGAGGCGGGTATCAGCTTGCCACCCAGTCTAGCTTCCTTCTCCCAGAGAGTTACTTCATGACCCCTTGAGGCTGCTACTCTAGCCGCCTCCATTCCGCCCGGCCCACCTCCCACTACCAGCACATGTTTGCATTTCTCCACCGGCGTTAGAGTATACTCCCTTTCCAGACCGGCAGCCGGGTTCACAGTGCAGCTGAGATATTTGCCTCCAAATGCACGGCCAAGGCATCCCTCATTGTCTCCGATGCATGGCCTGATGTCGTCTAGCTTTCCTGCCTTTACCTTGTTTGCCCATTCTGGATCAGCGATAAGCGGTCTTCCCAGACCGACGAAATCAGTCTTCTGCTCCTGGAGAGCGCTCTCGGCTACTTCCGGGCATCCCAGCTTGCCATCGGCGATTACAGGGACGTTGACCACTTTCTTCACTGCCTCAGACAGGTAAATCCAACTGGCTCGAGGCTCATACGTGAACGGTATGGTGCGATGCCATATTTCGTAGCAGCCCCCGGAAACATGCAGCGCATCTACCCCAGCCTTCTCCAAACGTTTGGCAATCTTTAACCCTTCCTCCAGCTTGCGCCCACCCTCAATACCATGGTCAGCCGTGAACTTGTAGATCAGGGGGAAACCCTTTCCTACGGCCGCCCTTGCGGCGCCAATTATCTCCATCGGAAATCTGAGCCTGCCATCAAGGTCACCGCCGTATTTATCGGTGCGCTTGTTCCAAATCGAACTCGTGAATTGGTCCATGAGGTAACCACCGTAACCATGTATCTCTATGGCATCCACCTCAGCCATTTTGGCCATCCCGGCAGAAATTGCATAGGCATTCACCAACTGATCAATCTCCTCCACAGCCAACTCACGAGTGATTACACTAGGATCCCACATACAGGGAACCGCCGAGGCAGAAACGGGTTGAATCGGATTGCCTTGGGTGAAATTTATCCGCCCAAATCCCGGCGATAGTTGAATTACAAGCTTCGCTCCATAGTGATGCACGGCGTCGCAAAGCTCGTTAAGCCGCCCTATGTGCTTCTGGTCATCGAGCCTGCTGACGATCGTTGTCATGCCACTCTCCACAGCAGTGCTGACAGCCACAACGCCGGTAAAAATCATGCCCGTACCACCCCTGGCGCGGGCGCTAAAGTAATCTACCAACCTTCGGGAAAAACCCTGGTCCAAGTCCAGAAGCCCAACCGTACCCATCGGACACATCGCTACTCTATTTCTCGTCACCATGTTTCCAATCTTGCCCGATTCAAATAGCTTCATTCACTCATCCTCTTTAATTAAGATAATCACATATCACTGAATCCTGGATAAATACCCCAACCTAGGCTTACCAGCTTTATTCAGCTTTTGACTCCTGCTTCAACCCGATATCCATGAGGGAACATGTTTAGCATGTCGGGCAGACACCTCAGCACTCCTACGATTACGTTACTTTGCGCCTACATTAACGTACCACAAGACGAGTGTCAATTAGTTTGCCATCCCTTGTAAGGATGTTGTAAGGGAAATCAAAAGGCCGACGAAGACTTGTATAGTCGTGGGCCGCATTGCCAAACTGTAGCGAGTGCTGGGACACCTTGCATCCTCTGAACCCTTGGGCTCGTTTAGGCACACTCCGGCCCAATAATCGCACACAACCGATGGATTACTGAACCAGTTTCGCAGATTTGGCGCAAAACCTTAGGGGTTTAAATGGCATCGATCTGCTTCTCCGTTACGCCTTTGTACCGCAACTCAGGCACTATGTCTTCGAGAAGATGGCCAGCCATACCCGCGATACTTCCGCTAATCACGCTTGAAGGCTAGTATCTTGTAACACAATATATTTCGTATAATGTGGTATAATCACGGTAACTTCCCGAGGAGGTTTTGCCATGAAGCCACGCTGTCGGGTGACCTTGACAGCGCCAGAGTGCATGGACCTTGAAGCCATGACCAAGATGGCCAGAACTGACGCAAAACGTTTCCTTTACGCACGAGCTTTGCTCCTGTGTGATGCGGGCCCAGAAGGGCCTGCTTGGGTTGTAGCGGATGCAGCCGAGGCGATGGGAGTGACGTCTCGTACCATCGAACATCTGTAAAGTGCCACGGGCTCTGCCCGTGGCACTTTACAGGTCAAGCGAAGCTTGACCTGAATCCTGGACACCTTGCCACTTCACATACTCAATGACCTGTTTCTCATTCAGCCCTATTGTGGAAACAAAGTATCCTGGTGACCAGACCACCTGCTCCTTCCAGTAGACCTTCTCCAAACATGCAAACTTTTCCCTCAGATTACTCTGCCGTCAAAGCCCCAGACTCCTGTCCGGGGATGGATAGGCCGCCGAAGGCGCGCGACAATTGGACAAGGGTCAAGAGTCGCGTATTCCAGAAGCCGCCGCGACTCCTGTCGGCGGAGTTTCACTAAACTGGGTGAAAGCCTACAAGGCTGGGAAGTTGGGGGATGTGGGCAAGACTGTAGATCGTCAGCTAAAATGGGACACAAAAAGGGGTGAAGGAACCGAACAGGGGGAGGGGTGGGGTAGCACAAGCTCCAGTGAGGTAGTAGAGTAATGTCAATACAGAAAGGAGCTAAGCGTGTCCCAGAACAACGAAGAGAAAGCGAATGCTGCTGAAGCCAGGACTCAGGAGACCAGAGGGTTCATGCAGCAGGTCAGGGTGGCTGCGCGACATAAGTATACTCCGGAAGAGAAGGTGCGCATTGTCCTGGAGGGGTTCAGACGGGAGGTGGGGGTAAGGGATCTCTGCCGGCGGGAGGGGATCAAGCCTGGGGCCTTCTACGCCTGGACCAAGGATTTCATGGAGGCAGGGAAGGAGCGGCTGACCCGGGATACGGTGAGGGATGCCACACGCCAGGAGATTGAGCAACTGAAACGGGAAAACGGTGAGCTCAAGCATCTGGTAGCCGATCTGTCTCTGGAGGTGTACCGGCTCAAAAAAACAGCCATTCCGCCCCTGGAGGGCCACAAAGGTACCAACGGATGAGTGGCGTGGAGAAAGTCTTGGTTCTGGACCGGGTGGAGACCCTGACTGGGCAAAAGAGGCAGGCGCTGGCAGAGCTGGGAATACCCCGGAGTACCTACTATCGGTGGCGGCATGGGGAGTCATTTCCAGGGAAGAGGAGAAGGCCATGGAACCGGATCACTCCCGAAGAAGACGACAAGGTACTGGCCCTGGCCCGTGAGTTTCCTGAGTTCAGCAGTCGGCAACTCTCAACCTGGATTACCGATCATGAAGCTTTCGCCATATCGGAGTCAACGGTGTACCGCATCTTAAGAAGGGAAGGGCTCGTGAAACGTCAGGAGACCAAACCAATGGCCGGTAAGGAATACCACACCAAGACCACGCGGCCGCACCAAATGTGGGCCACGGATGCCTCCTACTTCCGGGTGGTCGGCTGGGGCTACTATTACCTGGTGACCGTGATGGATGACTATTCCCGCTTCATCCTGGGGTGGAAGCTGCAAAAGGATATGACGGCCAACTCCCTCATCGAGGTAGTCCAGGAAGCGATTGATACCACCGGCATGACCGATATCCCCGTTGAGGACCGTACCAAACTGCTCTCAGATAACGGAGCCGGTTATGTCTCCAGAGCCTTCCGGGATTACCTGCACCTGGTGGGCATCGGTCATATCCTGTCCGCACCGTTCCATCCTCAGACCAACGGAAAGGTGGAGCGTTATCAGCAGTCTCTAAAGCGAGAGGTGAACCAGTTGCCCTATGAGCTTCCCAGCCTGCTGGAACAGGCCATTGCCGACTTCGTCGACTACTATAACTATCGCCGTTACCACCAGGCACTCAGCAACGTCACGCCTGCTGATGTCCTATATGACCGGAGAGAGCAGATACTGGAACGCCGGAAGGAGGTGAGGTCACAAACACTCAATCATCGCAGAGCTTACAATCAGTCCTTCAAAGAGCTTATTCTCTCCACCTGAAGACCCAAAAGTGTTCGATTCAAAAAGTGTCCCATTTCGCTGATTGACAACAGGCAAGACATATAGGCCGTTGACCGAAATAGAGCTGGAACTGGCCCGGACCAAGAGGGAATTGGCAGAGACTCGGATGGAGCGGGACCTGCTAAAAAAGCAGCCGTGTACTTTGCCAAGGAGTCGCTGCCCGGTACACGATGATGAAGGAGATGCGACTTCAGTACCCGGTGCCGATGATGTGCCGGATTTACCAGGTATCCGCCAGCGGCTACTACGCCTGGTCGGAGAGACCGCCGTCGAAGCGATCTCGTGAGGAAGCGCGGTTGGAACTGGAGATCAAGGCAGCACATAAGCGGACGCGTCAGACCTGTGGTCCTGATCGGTTGCGGCGCGACATGGAGGAACACGACATCCATGTCGGGATATGGCGGATCAGACGCATCCGGAATAAGCTGGGCATACGCTGTAAACAGACGAAGAAGTACGAGGCCACCACTGACTCCAAGCATGCCCTGCCGGTAGCAGAGAACTTATTGAACCAGCAGTTTGAGATATCTCAGCCCAATACGGTCTGGGTGAGTGATATCACCTACATCCCAACAGGGGAAGGCTGGCTGTATCTGGCCGGCCACAAGGATCTTCGCACTGGCCAGATCGTCGGCTATGCCATGGGAGAGCGTTTGACCAAGAGCCTGGTGAGCCAATCGCTGTTCCAGGCTGTGGCCGCCAAACGACCCGCAAAGGGGTTGATTCACCACTCCGATCGGGGCAGTCAATATTGCTCTTTTGAGTATCAGAAGCTGCTGGACCGGTTTGGAATGAGGGCATCGATGAGCCAGAAAGGGAACTGTTATGACAACGCACCCATGGAGAGCTTCTGGGGAACGCTCAAGCAAGAACTGGTCCACCACTGTCGGTACAGGACCAGACAGGAGGCGATCCGGGATATCAGCGAGTATATCGAAGTGTTCTACAACCGGCAGCGGCGACAGGCCAGACTAGGGTACATGTCCCCGGTGGCTTATGAGCAACATCTCTATGCTGGACAGCTGGTGGCATGAAGGGGTTTTGGTGTCCACTATGGAGTCAGACCCCACCTGAAAGTGGTCTGACTAATATTATCGCAGTCCACTATTGCCATCCGCCCTCAAATTGAAGAGCCAGTTGTCCGGAGGACATTATCCCCGATCCGACAGCATGTATCCAAAGCCACGATTGGCGATGATGAATCGTGACTCCCTTGCGTTATCCCCCATTTTCAACCTGATCCGGCACAGATTAACATAGAGTAGCTCTTTGTCACCCAGTGAACTGCTGCCCCAAACCTCATTCACAAGTTGATCTTGAGTGACAACTGAACCCGCATTTCGAGCCAGACAGGTCAACAGTTTATACTCAGTGGCACTCAGACTAATTTGCTGTCCCCTTATGGTGACTCTGCATCGAGAAAAGTCGATTGTCAGGTCACCGGATCGGAACACGTTCTCACTGGCCAACTCGCTGCTGCCTCCGTTCTCTTGGGCATTTGTCACATGGTTACCACACGACCTCAATGCTTCTAGATGTTGTGTATCTGCATCCTTCAGTCCCCTTCTCTTTGTCAAATCGCTCACGTAGACAATCAAGGCAATCGTGTCCGCATACGTCCTGAGGTAGCCACTAGAAATACCTATAGGTATGCTGACACCGTCTTTTCTAATCATCAACGATTCACATAGCCCTGGTGCGACTTCCTGCCCTTTTCTCAAAGAGTGAATATCTCTTTCACTATTCTGCATTTCCCCAGGGACTAAATCTCGTAATGACAACGACTTCAGCTCATTGATAGTGTATCCTGATAATCGCAAGAAATTAGCATTGGCAAGAAAACAATTGAGCCCATTGCTACCTCTATCCTGAAAGGCAGCAATGCACTCGCCAATTGGTCTTATGTCTTGGAATATGCCAAAATACTTTTCGAGATCCGCTCCTTCTTTGACTTGTAGCTTCGATTCCGATTTACTCCTCTTCCTCTTGAGGACCCCTGCAATGGCTGGCTGGAGTCTGTATTGGATAGGCCATACGATACAGTGGTATGAAACTTTTTCGTGCTTGACATTCAACGCGACGGCATCGAACGATCCAAAGAGTCCCTGCTGTCCCAGTACTTTGCGGTGTACACTTGACACGTTGCCTGCACACTCTGGGGATACCAGCGACGTCCACTCACGCCCAATGTGATCCTTCGGGGAAAACCCGTCGCTCTCCATTACTTCTCGTCTGTTATACACAACCCTCCCGCTTTGAAGCACAAAATGCGCATATCCTAAGTTCAGCATGTTAGCCAATTGTGTGTTCATTTGTTGCACTACAGTACGTACTTTGTCCAGTTAGCGTAACGGTAATTGCACTTTCATTGCCACCAAATCAGATTTCAATCTGTTTGTTGAGTATTGTACATTGTAACAGCATTCAGCAACATTGTCAATATATTTCCTACAGTAAGTATACGAGCGTAACTTAATTTGGCATATACATTACACATTGTTACCATATACCATACAATATGATACTATAAAAACAGACCTGTTATGAACACCAGCACCTTGGTGTACGCCTTACTCCAGAGGTTTTTCTGATCTGTTCAATGTGTAACCAATGGCAATTGATCCAAACCCTGCAGGGGTAAGGGACTGATGTAAAAAGTGATGTTAAAAGATGTTACAATCTCAATGATCTGTATGTAATAGAATCTCGGGTTAAATCTGCGGCTCTTGACTCTTATATGGACACTTGATTACCGTCTGGTTGAATCCCTTGGCTGAACGGGTTCCAGTGACAGGGCTAGCTGGTAGATGTGACTTATCCTGGTCTGCTATCTGAATACCCACTTAACGATTCTAACCTATGCTTTCAAGGTGTCCAAACTAATAGCATTATGCATGAGGTGTTCAAATGTCAGTGAATGATCCCCAACCGATGTCATGGCCACCAAAGAATCGACATTTCGCAACGCCCAATGGGGAAGGCAATATGGACAACAGTGGTCTCCCCATAGTCAAGCTGGATGAATTAGACCTTGAGTTGGTGAAAGAATTGGAGCTTAATCCCAGGCAAAGTGTTCGTGATCTGGCCACAAAGCTGAGAGTAAGTCATGCAACCGTTCACAAGAGATTTCGCTGGTTGGTTGACGAGGGAATGATCAAATTTGGTGCCGTGTGTGATCAGGCAGCCTTGGGCTTTCAAGTGAGCGTGGTGGTGGCATTACATACACGCTCAGGTAAAGCACATGTGGTTGCGAATGAGTTAGCCCATAACTCGAGCATTATGTTTGTCTATTTGACTAGCGGTCGCTACGATATTATCGTCTCTGCAGTTTTCTGCAACCGGCAGGAGGTACTCATCTTTCTGGACCAACAATTGAGTCGTATTCCAGATGTCATCAACGCCGAAACAATGATGGTGCTAAAGTTTAAGAAGCGTTCTTGGATGTATTTGCGTGGCGAAACGGTTGGCTACCAAGAGGCTGCGCGTTCTGTCGACCAATCAGAACTTAGCTTGATTAGGGAACTTGAACTGAACCCCAGAGCGAGCATCCCCCATCTGGTAAAAAAGACAGGAATGAGCAGACCGTCTGTAACCAGCAAACTGCAGGCGCTGCTAAACGACAACATTCTTAAAGTGGTCACCGTTGCAGATCCGTTGCGATTTGGTTTTGGTGTGGAAGCAATGATACTTATGAGGGTCGAATTGGGCAGCATCAGTTCAGTAGCTGACACCTTCACGGCTGACAGGAGAATTTCCAAAATACTCATACTTGCCGGTCGGTTCAACATAGTGTTACGGGTGATGTTTGAAAATGTGACAGAGATGTCCCATTTCTTGACGATGGAATTAGGCAGTATTCCTAGCATTGTAGAGAAGGAGACAATGATCCATGTAGCGCATCCAAAGCGAGTGTTTTCATTACCGGATCGATAAGTGCACTCGGTGCATTGCACTGATGGTGAAGACCATAGGACGATGCTCCCATTTTGGGTGAGGTAAGATAGAAAAAACGGACTGCGATAATATAATCAGGCCACTTTCAGGTGGGGCCTGACTCGAAAACGGACCGGCTCAGTGCCTCAATCGTCGAATTCCCGACTTGGGAACCAGGCAACGCTACATCGTTGCCTGGGAGAACGACCGGAATAATCGGCAGTCCAAGATACACTGGCATTTCTCCACTACCGATGCACGTACCAAGCTGAAACATCTTTATCCGAACCTATAGGTGGTACTGGATACTAGCACCAGGTATTTGTATGTGCGGTCTAGCCTTTCGTGAAGTTCCGCGACTTTATTCCAACCTCCTCTCTAAATACTTCTTGCATCTGAAATGATCGATAAGTAGATCCTGGACACCTTGCCACTTCACATACTCAATGACCTGTTTCTCATTCAGCCCTATTGTGGAAACAAAGTATCCTGGTGACCAGACCACCTGCTCCTTCCAGTAGACCTTCTCCAACCATGCAAACTTTTCCCTCAGATTACTCGCCGTATATTGCTTCATCTCACCAACTACGTCGCTCACTGCATACTTCGGCGGAATCACTATCACCATGTGTATATGATCCAATAAACCCGAAGGGCAGAGTTCTTAGAGGTAGGGGAGTAGAACATGCGTATCCAAATAGCGACATATTAAGTGACGATATGAACATAATATCGTTATTGTCATCAGCTATGTCTCTAAATTGTGTCTACTAATTGACAGCAATGGTTATCAATGTTACAATAAGCGAAATTCTTATATGTATGCAGAGAGAGAACCTCTCTCCTCGATCAGCTTGGAGCCATCAATTGTCGTAGGGCCATCCGGTTTTACAAAGTGTTTCAAGTCAACTCTTGAAATGAATATGACCTTGCCCCGCAAAAACTGATCCAGGTAAAATGTTAGACTTGGACAGGATCGAAAGGGGGACTTGTAATGGCAAAGAAGCGGTATGGAGCCGAGCAGATCATCAACAAGCTGAGGGAAGTTGAGGTGATGTTGAGCAATGGTTCCATGATCGGGGAAGCCAGCCGAAAGATCGGGGTGACCAAAAGGCGTATTATCGGTGGCGCAAAGAGTATGGCGGGATGACGGTGGAGCAGGCCAAGCAATTGAAGGATCTGAAGAAGGAGAATGCGCGGCTGAAGAAGTTGGTAGCGGATCTGTCGTGGATAACGCCATCCTTAAAGAGGTATCGCAGGGAAACTTCTGAGCCCGTCGAAGAGACGTCAGGTAGTGGCTCATGTCTGTGATGAGCTTAAGATCTCTGAGAGACAGGCTTGTCAAGTGGTGATCAAGCAGCCCAGGACAATGCAGGTGGTCGCATACTTGACATTCTCATAGCGGCAGGTCAACGTCCTACAAGGGAAGAAGTCCACGCCGGTAGCCAGAGCGGACAGACTTTCGATAGAAGTCGCCTCGATAACATCGGGCGCAACAAGGAAGCAAGAGAATGACGATTTACCTGTGTGGAAGAGGGCAAGACCTTCATGAACAATATAATACTGGGAGGAATAGATGCAGAAGCAATACCATTACAAGAGGGTGGTTCCGGGGCGTGCGCCTTACTGTCTCTATGAGGTGGATCGAGAGGCAAAGATAGCCCGGATCACCTTTAACAAGCCGGAGAAGCTGAATATGGCTGACTCCGAGGAATATATGCAGTTGACAGCCCGGATCATCGAAGCCGGAGAGGACCCGGATGTGAAGGTGATCATTTTGAAAGGTGCAGGAGATCATTTCTCCAGCGGAGCGGATACGTCGCTGATCATCGGTGATGATACGCTCAAACCGGGTGAGGTAGAGCGGCCTCGAAGCCAGGGTTTCCGTACTGTAGAGCTGCGGAACTCGGCTTACGGGCGCAGGTCATTCAATCAGACACCCCATAACAGCCCCAAAGTAACCATCTGTCAGGTACACGGATATTGCTACGGCGGTCATTTCCAGATCGCTTCCGGCTGTGACTTCATAGTCGCCAGTGATGAGGCCAGGTTCACCCATCCGGGATACCGGTATATCGGTCCTATGGGCGAGGATATGGTTCTGATGATCCTCAAAATCGGTTTGACCAAAACCAAGGAAATTATGTTCACAGGCCGAGGGATGACTGCCCAGGAAGCGTTGGACTGTGGACTGGTCAATAAGGTTGTTCCTCTGGACAAGCTTGAGGATGAGACTAACAAGCTGGCGGAGTTGATTTGCCGCCAGGCTGCCGACTCGTTGTATATCGGCAAACAGAACTTCAATACGGCGTTGGCCATCATGGGGAAACAGGCGCAAGCTTCGGCCGGATTGGCAGCCCATGTGTGGGCGCATATGATGCGAAGCGAGCCGGATGAGTTCAATCTGATCCGGTCGGGAAGAGAGGGAGGCACGAAGGGCGCCTTGGCAGCGAACAAAGAGCGCTGGAAAGATAGTTCGCTGGTGAAGCCGAAGGAGTAATGTGATGGCCATAAAGAAGCAGGAAAGCTACCAAATTGCGGATGCCAAGTTCTTCCAGAAGTCGGAGAAACCCTATTGTATTTATGAAGTCGATAGGGAGAAGGGGATTGCTACTATCACCTTCAACAAGCCGGAGAAGCTGAATGCGGCAACCCCGGGCGATCTTCTGGAGTTGAGAGACCGGGTGATCGATGCCGAAGAGGATACCGACGTCAAGGTTGTGGTTTTCAAAGGAAGCGGAAAGTGTTTTTCCACCGGAGTAGATCTGGATTGGATAAAACAGGCCTACAATGAAAAGGGCAAGGAGAGGAGACCGAGCCAGAGATATCGGCATGCTCGTGCGGATAAACTCTACGGATTGAGGGGATTTTACCAGGTGGTGATGACCTGCCTCAAGGCCACGGTTGCTCAGGTTCACGGGCAGTGCTACGGCACAGCGTTCCAGCTTGCTGCCGTGTGCGATATCGTAATCGCCAGCGACGATGCCGAATTCACCGATCCTACATATCGCTTTATGGGGGCCTCGCCAGTTGACATGGTCCTCCTTTTCCACACCATCGGGCTGAAGAGAACCAAAGAGATGATGCTCACCGGAAGGCCCATCGGCGCCAAAGAGGCCGTCGAAGCTGGGTTGATCAATCGCGCGGTTCCAAAAGCCAAGCTGGATGAAGAGGTCAAGAAAGTCGTCGACATGATCTGTCGGCAGCCTTATGATGCAATTGTGACCGGAAAGGCTTGCTTTGAAACGGCTATGGATATTTCAGGCGTGGCCGCAGGCATTTATGCCGGCGTAGAAGAACAGACCTGGCAGACCAATATCCAGTTCAGGCCCGGGGAGTTCAATCTGATTAAGTCGTTGAAGGAAAAAGAGATCACGGGTGCCATTGAAGAGGAGAAGAACTATTTCAAAGAGAAGCCATTAAGGTAGGAATTCATTCCCAATCGAGACTGGAAAACAAGACTGAGTATTGAAGAAGAGAACTGAAGTAAGTATAGTCAGGCTCTCAATATTGAAGCCTGACTATGCTCAGAAGGTCGGGCAACGATCAGATGGCCGTGGCGCATCGCGAAAGCAAGTGAATACCTCTAAAGAGAGGGTATATTGGGGTTATCTTTACAGTGTTTTGCCACAGTGGCTGAAAGGAGCTGACAAGATATGGCGAATTGGATGAGCTGGGAAGAGGAATACAAAAGAAAGCTGGTCTCTGCAGAACAGGCGGCCAGCGTGGTCAAATCCGGGAATTTTGTCTCATTCACCTCCGGCAGGGAGCCACATGCCATTGGGCTGGCCATCGCATCTCGTTTGGGGGAACTGAAGAGTGTTGTGGTTAATGCTCCAACTCCGGGGTATGATTTCGGATGGTATGAGGAAGGCTGGCAGGATTCCTTCCAGGTGATCATCGGGATGCCCACTGCCACCTGCCAGGAAGCCATTGATACGGGACGGGTCGACCAGAGTGTGTACGGGCTCATTCCTCTTGACCGGCCACCCGGAAACAGGCAGCCGGATGTTCTCATCACTGAGGTGTCTCCACCGGATAGAAACGGGTTTTGCAGTTTTGGTGCCTCGTGCTGGAACAAGAAAGAGGAAATCCGGAATGCCAAGATTGCCATCGCAGAGGTAAATCCAAGTCTCATCAGGCCCTGCGGCGAGGACAACTACATCCACATTTCTGAGATCGACTATTTCGTGGAGCATCGGGCGACCGGCGGGGTTCCCGGAATGGGCACTCTGGCCGGAAGGGCGATCAAAGCTCCCGAGCCCTATCTGTCAAAGATCTGCGGCTACGTGAATGAAATACTGAAGGATGGCGACACCATTCAAATTGGCATCGGCCGGACCACTGAACCGCTGGTAAAGATGGGGATGCTCAACGGCAAGCAGGATATCGGATATCACTCCGAGGCGACGCCCCCGGGAATTATCACCCTGATACAACAGGGAGTGATAAATGGGAAACGCAAAACCCTTCACCCTGATCTGGCTGTGGTTACCTCGATCGGCGGAAGCACCAGGGCTGAAATGGAATGGGTTGACAATAATCCTTTGATCCGTTTGGTCACAGTATCTTATCTGGAAGATGTCAGAACCATTGCCGCTCATGATAACATAGTGGCGATTAACAATGCCCTCATGGTGGACATTCACGGTCAGATCGTGGCCGACAGCCTTGGGCCTCGTGTTATGAGCGCCGCTGGCGGGCAGATACCTTTTGTCATCGGCGCTCATCTGTCCAAGGGAGGCCATGCCATTACAGTATTGCCGTCTACCGCAGTGAATGGCACTGTATCCCGCATTGTGGTTGCCTTGCCCGAACATACAACGGTTACCATACAGAAAAACCTGGCTGATATTATCATTACCGAATATGGGGTCGCTCGATTAAAAGGTAAAACCAGGAAGCAACGAATCGATGCCCTTATCAATATTGCCCATCCTCACTTTCGTGCCGACCTGAGAAAACAGGTCAGGCAACTTTTGTAGCGATGTCTTTTTCGGAAACCAAGCGCGCAATCAAACAAAGCGGAAGGCAAAGGTTGATTTTAGAAATATGGGCCACTCCAAAAGTGAAGGAATCGTCACCATAAAGCTTAATCGGCCCCAGATGTTCAATCCCCTGACAACGACAGTAGCTGAAAACGTCGCGAGCCGATAGGGTTTGTTTTGGATAATAATAGTAAAGTCTGATATTGCCAGGGGACCTCTGAATAAGTAGTCGAAAAATATCTTTCAGGTGTCTACACTCTCCAGAATTCTGTTTCAGAATCCCAAATGGGTGGTTTTCATCTTTCCCCCTCTTTTTATGAGGAAATTCTGTGCTTTTGGGCAGACTGATATGTCCCCGAAAACCGATCCAAGTCTAACATCTGAGATCAAGGGTGCATCATCCCGATCATGGCAGCAACTGCGAGATCCAATACTGCAACAGGAGGTTCAGGTGAGTTTTAAGGTAGTCCAGCTTGTTAAGACAGACTTCATGCCCGATTATGCCCAGATATTCAAACAGGCTGGGGTAAATATCGAAGTATCTGTCAAAACATGCCGCACTGAGGATGAGTGTATCTCTACTGCCCAAGATGCTGACGCCTTGCTTATCGCCACCATCGTCAATATCCTCTCGCCACGAGTGCTGAGGGCACTTCCGAAATGCCGTTTTATCCAGAGTATTGGCGTGGGTTATGAAGGAATAGATGTAACAACAGCGACAGAGCAGGGTATTATGGTGGCTAACATTCCCGGCTTCAATGCCGAAGAGGTTTCGGACCATACCATGGCTCTTATTCTGGCCTGCACGCGAAAGATCGTCAGCCTGAACGAAGCGACCAAGGCCGGGAAATGGAACAGTAAGTTTTCAGTCTATATCCTGCGAAATATCTGGCCCGATCTGGCGCGCCTGCGGGGGCAGACACTCGGACTGGTAGGGTTTGGGGCCATTCCTAAGATGCTGGTACCCAAGGCAAAGGCCTTTGGGATGCGACTGATCACCTATGATCCCTATGCCTCAAAGAGCTTGTGCGATTCACTAGGGGTGGAAAAGGTGGACGAACTGAACCAACTCCTTGTGGAATCGGATATTGTCTCATTGCACACACCGCTCGATGATCAAACCAGGGGAATGATGGGCATGGCGCAGTTTGAGAAGATGAAGCGCAAGGCTTATTTGATTAACACCGCGAGAGGACCTGTCGTCGAAACCCAGGCCCTCTATCAGGCTCTCGTCAAGGGCTTGATAGCCGGAGCTGCCTTGGATGTCGCTGATCCAGAGCCCCTTAATATGGAAGAATAGCCGTATATCGTCTGGACACCTCGATATCGTCGGCGGATATTTGTAAAGGGAGTAGACCAATATCTGACGGAACTGCTGATGAATCTGGAAGGGCTAGACGATGATATCGAGGTAATAAGGGTCAATGTGCAAGTCGATCATGTACATATAGTGACCATAATTCCGCCTCGGCTATCGGTGGGAAGTGCAGTCCAGTACATGAAATCGCAGAGCGCGAAAAAGCTGAGAGAACGTTTTGAGTTCATACGCAAAGCGATAAGTCGAGGCGGGATATGGTCCCGCGGATACTGTGTCTCAACCGTTGGCATGAATGAAGCGATGATCTTAAAGTATGTGGAACACCAAGAAAGAGAAGACAAGGGACAGTTGAGACTAGAGTTATGACGTCAAGAAGCCGCCGACTCCCGTCGGCGGAGGTTCACTTGGATAACGTCATTATCGCAGCCCACAGTGCCGGGGTTTCGCGGACAGCCATCTTCGAGGGGTTCAGAATAGCCGGAGAAGAGCTGATCAATGTACTATTAAAGCATCAATGGCCCTCTGGTTTGGTGAATCCACAGGTCAAAGAGAAGTACCGGCAAAAGTGGGGATCAGTAAAGAGGCAGAGCGGTTAATTATTTGATGCAGGATAACCACCAGAGGAAACGTGATTTGACTATCCATTCGTAAACAGTGGCATCGGATGGATAATCTCCATAATCCTGTTGAAGCTGGCGTCTGATTGCGTTCTGGCTCATCCCTTCGTAATACATACTCAACGCCGATGCCACTTCATTAGCTGGCGTCTTCTTCATGTGAAAGCGAGTTCCGTCATCCTTGAATTTTCGGTTGCAAACCTTGCACCAGTGTCTTGGCACTCCCTTGTAGTGACCGTACTTAGTTACCGCCGATGAGCCACAATGTGGGCAGGTTATTTTTGTTTCATCCATGATTCACCCCTCCACAACCATTTAACCAAGAAACCCAAAACCAACCAAATGCGAGCAATACCGAAAAATCCCTCCATTTGACAAGGAACATTCAGCCAGAATGTCACATGCCGTCCGGTGTATGGCTCATAATGGGCAGTATTTACACTTGCCGGGAACAATTCTCCGCAATCGGATGACCAGTATTTCCTCGTTGACCGCCTCCATCTCGCGATCCCGCTCCGACCGCTTTGTGATGATCTCCTGCCACTGCGGCCATTGACATGCCTCTGTCATTAGAGAAGTCAGAAATTCCTTGCATTCTTGCCCCCCAGCATCTTGCATCACTACACATATCCACTCGTTGTAGCAGATCTCTATCACCCCCGGTTCGACACCTTCTTGTCGAAACTGTGGAGGCTGAAGTTTTTCTCCGGAGACACAATAGTGTTTGAAGGCGCTGGAGAGGCCATCCCGAATGCCCATCCCCTCGGCTTTGGGCACGTATTTGGCCGTCGGCAAGCCTTCAACAGCCTTCTTGAAGCTTTGGTCAACCTGCTGTTCCAGTGCCTTCAAGGATTCACTGAGGCGGTCCACCCGATCAATGGATTTCCATAACGGAGACTTTGGCAGGTGCTCCCGCAACGCCCCCCAAAACGGATCGGCTTTCAGACTGGGGGAGACATGATACCGGCCCACTTCCTTTTGGAGCTTCTCCGAAAAAGAGATAAGGTCCTTGTGATGGCTCTCCATGGCCTGACGCAGCAGGGCCTGTCTGGATTCGGTGAGGTCTCTTTCCTCCCGGGCCAGCTGAATTTGCTTCCTCACGGTACGCGCATCGAATCCATCCCTCTGGGCGATCTTAGGAGGGGATTCCCCCTCCTCTTCGTGACGTCGCAGCCATTCCTGGCGGACGCTGAGCTTAACGGCAGGTTTCTTAGCCAAAGCACCACCTCCTCAAATATCAAAAGTTGTCTTGTATATGTATTATAGTGCGCATATATATGTCTGTCAAGAGCATAAGTATGCAGAAGTTATGTCAGTTATATGTTCTAACTGTGTTGACATACGCACGGCTAGATGTTATCCTGCACTCGCAAACCCATGGGGCTTGCTGGTTGAAAGACAAGATTTAGGAGGCCCGGAACCAATAATTGACAAAGCTGCTAATGGTGACGATTTTCTGAAGAACGGTTTATGGGTGCCGAACCGGATCGGACTCCCATGATCAGTATGGATGGGATTGTGAACTATTCACGGGCTCGTCAGAAAGGGTCCGATGAAACGACGCCGACCGATGGATAATCGGCAATGAAAACGCGATGTGAACCACTTCCAGAAGGTTTGCCGGGGAGGTAGGCCCATGAAGACTTATCTCGACCAGGAAGAACTGAAACGGCTGGAAAACGAGGCCGACAATCTCAGAGACCGCTTGCTCATCCGGCTGCTGTGCCGGTTGGGGTGTCGGGTGACCGAGGCCCTGTCAATTCAGGTAAAGGATATCGATGTTGAGCGGGGGATGGTCCGTATCATCCATCTCAAGTCCAGGACCAAGCTGGCCTGTCCCCGATGCGGGGCCAGGTTGGGAAAGGCGCACAGCTTTTGTCCCAAATGCGGCTCAGGGGTGGCCGAAGTGCTGGCCAGAGAACAGGAGCATCAGAGGATGAGAAACATCCCTCTCGATTCCGAGACGTTGAGGATGCTGCAAGAATATATCGATCGCGGTGGCCCCGTGGAGCGAAATGGAAAGTATCTGATCTTCGGCATCGGGCGCGGGCAGGCATGGCGAATCATCAAGCTGTACGCCCAAAAAGCCGGGCTGGGCCAACTGGTGAACCCGGAAACCGGCAAGGTGCACAACATTTCACCGCACCGACTGCGAGACGCATTTGCGGTGAATGCCGTAAAGCACGACGACAGCGGCGATGGTCTCAGAATGCTCCAGGAACATCTCGGGCATTCCAGCTTCAACACGACCCTTCGCTATCGCAAGGTCAGCGGTGATGAGTCGAGGCAGTGGTACGACCGATTATGGGGGAAAGATAACTCGGATGGAGCTTAAGCCCACGAAAGGTGGATTTCTTCGCCCCTTTGGCACCGGCTGGTTTACCCGGGAATTCCTCTTGGGCCGAGCCCCTTACGGTTCACCAAAGATACACCCGGATGCCGGAGCCCCTCAAGCGGATATTTTGACCGCTTATAAGGAAGCCCTTATCAGAACGACGGCGGAAGACCGGGCCGTCCGGGAGGAGGAACGGCAAGCCAAACGGGAGCACCGCCCCTTCGATCCCGATAATATTGAGGGTCTGGTCGAGAAGCACCTGCACCGTATTCCCTATAAATCCACCGGCATGCGGTATCACAGCTTTGTGACCTATTTTGCCACGCTGCAACGGCTGGGATGGGTAGAGGCCACCGGCCGTGAGGAACCCTCTGCCTTTCAGGACTATTATCCCGGCGCACCACCCCGGAAGTATTTTCGCTTGACCCAGGCGGGCAAGCAAGCCTCAGATGCTGCCTGGAGAAATCCCTCAAAAGCCCTCTACCCCCAGTCGGAGGGAACCCCTCAAACCGATAGTCGTGTACTGATTG
>JAQTRE010000006.1 GCA_028711995.1 Dehalococcoidia bacterium
ACGAGTCCTCTTCTTCTTATTGTCATAGGCCAGGCTGGCAAATGTGGGTCCATTTATCACGGCAGGTCTCCTTGAGTTGATCTGCCATTATTATCGCATGATTCGGGACTTAATCAGAGATTCCTTAGTGTAACAACGCTTGCTTTGAATATTCAGGTAATGGTATTGTCGTTCCCGCGAAAGCGGGAATCCATATAACGAATCCTGGATTCCGGATCAAGTCCGGAATGACAGTCATCATTGTAAAGCCATTATCAAAATACTACTGCGCTAGGCAACTTTCTTGAACTCGTCCTTTCCTGCCCCGCAAACCGGGCAAACCCAGTTATCGGGCAATTTCTCAAATGGAGTGCCCGGCGGGATTTTGCTTTCTGGATCGCCTGCTGCCGGATCATAGATATAACCGCAGACACCGCATTCGTACTTATCCATCTTCACGGCCTTTTCCTCCTTCTTTTCGATATAGGATGGGGCAGTCTTGGGAGTTGTGCCCTTCTTGACCTTTTGATAATAGGCATAGGTCAGAGGTTCGCCCTCTTTGATTACTTCTGCCGCCACCACCTCGCCAATGAACATCGTGTGAGTCCCGATATCTTGCTCCCCGGTGACCTTGACCTCCAGATAGGATAACGCATAGTCCGTGAGGATCGGCGCGCCGGTCTGGCCTTTCTTCCATTTGAGCCCCGCGAGCTTGTCCCCATCACGTCCCGATTTGAATCCCAGGCTGCCGATATAGTTAAGCGGAGTATCCTGCTCCAGAATGGAAGCCGAAAAAGCTCTGCTTTGCTTGAGCAGCTCATGGGTGAAGTTGTTTTTGTTGATGCAAATGGAAACCCTCAATGGCTGCGAGGTCACCTGGATCAACGTATTGATGATCTGCGCGTTGTTGATCTTGCCGTTGCTGGCTCCGATTACATGGAGGCCATAGGTCAGACTGTATAAAGCTTTTGGGTCCATTCTGCCCCCTTCAAGTGTTTTTGGAATCTCTGGGGCGTATCATATACGCCCTTACTAATAAGACTCACACCAGAGTTCATAGTATGCCTGCGGATGAGCACAGGCCGGACATTCAGTTGGAGCCTCGGCGCCTTCGTGGATATAGCCACAGTTGCGGCAATGCCACTTAACCACCTTGTCCTTCTTGAAGACCTTGCCTTCCTTGACGTTGGCCAGCAGTTTGCGGTATCGCTTTTCGTGCTCTTCCTCAACCTCCCCGATCTCCTTGAACAGATCGGCGATTTCCTTGAACCCTTCCTCGCGCGCCACCTTTTCCGCTTCCTTGTAAAGCTTGGTCCACTCCAGGTGCTCACCCTCTGCTGCGGCAAAAAGATTGGCTGCGGTGTCACCGATGACCCCCGCAGGGTAGCTGGCGGTGATCTGAACCTCTCCGCCCTTCAGGAACTGAAAGAATCTCTTGGCGTGCTCCTTTTCGTTATCGGCAGTCTCTAGGAATATCGCCGCGATTTGTTCAAACCCGGCCTTTTTTGCCTCGGAGGCAAAGTAGGTGTAGCGATTCCTCGCCTGCGATTCTCCGGCAAACGATGCCAGTAGATTCTGTTCTGTCTTGCTTCCTTTCAGATGATGCATTCTCTACTCCTTTCTTATTCGTGAGGAAATTTTGATTAAATCCAAGTCAACCCCCTGGCCCCCACTCTTGGGGGAAGATTAAAGAATTTGGGGGACACCCCCAAACCCCCGGCAGGGAAGTATCCCTGCACTCTCTGGAATTCCCGTTCCCGTTATCAGAATAGCTCTTCCTCGCTCTCTTCGATCGCTCGTTTCAGCTCTGCCTCAAGCTCAGGCGGCAGTCCTTCGATATCCACTTTCAAAAATCCCCTCACGATCATAGCCGTAGCTTTATCGCGAGTGAGCCCGCGCGCCATCAGGTATTCCACCTCTTCCTCAGCAATCTTCCCCACGGCGGCCTCGTGCGAAAGATCGACTCCGGCCACGCGTCCAATCAGTTCCGGGATGGCATGAATCACGCCTTTCTCTCCAAGGATCAATCCCCGGCATTCCAAATGCCCCTTGACGTCTGGCACGTTTGCCTGAATATCGCCCCTGGCAATGATGGTGCCGCCGGTGGTGATCGTCCGGGAGACGATTTCAGCGCGGGCTCCTTTGCCGTCCAGAATTGCCCGCGATCCCACATCGATATGCGAACCCTCGGGAGCCACCAGCACGCTATTGAATCGGACAATAGAGTTCTGGCCCACGCAATGCGCCGTGGGATACATCTGCATTGAATGCACGGGCTTCATGGATACGTAGTTGTTCAGAAAAATACCGTCATCTTCAATAATGGCCACACTGCGGGGACGGACTTCCACCTCAGGAGCCCAGTTGTGAATCATGGTGAAGGTGATTTTGGCCCCTTTCTTGATATAAAACTCAGACACCCCAAGATGCAACCCTGCCGACATCGGATGAGTGGTGCATCCGGTGATGATATGAAGCTCAGAGCCCTCTTCGGCGATGACCACGTTATGAACCCGCTGGGCCAGTTGCTTGTGCCCCAGGTAAAGACAGGCCTGAACCGGGAAGCTGGTCTTGACGCCGGGCAACGTCCGAATGAAATACCCATCGGTTTCGTTCAGCTCCACGTGCGCCGTGTACTTGTCCGCATCGACCTTCACCGCCTTCCACCAGTAATCCCCCAGCCAGGCGTGCTTTTTGAAGGCCTCGGAAATGCTCATCACCTCCACACCTTCCTGGACCGTGGAAAAATGTACCGGTTTCTGATCCTGCTGAATGAAGGTTCCCGTGCGCTGGCTCAGGTCATCCAGAACCACCCCTACCTTCATCATGATGGCCTTTTCTTCCGGGGTCATTTGTGAAGGGTCTTTATGGTAATCGTGTTCGTCGCTCTTGCCGGTATACTTGCTCAGATCGATATCGGGCCCGAGTGCGGCGGCTTTGCCGATGGCTTTTTCCGCCAGATCGCGGCTGCTTTGAGTCTTCATCTCTGACATACGCGGCACTCCTCAAACCCTTTTTCCTTGATGCACTTCAGGATTTCTACCGACTCGCCATCGGAGATCACCCGGCCATCGATCATCACATACCCTTTCCCGGCATGGACATAATCTAGGATGTGCCCGGTATGGGTGATGATCAGTCCGGAGCGAGTGCGGGAACGGTGCAAATCCTTCTGGAGCAATTCATTGGTCATCTGACCGATCAGCGCCATATTGACCAGGTCCACTCCCGATTCGGGTTCATCCAGAAGCACCAGATCGGGTGCCTGTGCCAGAAGCTGCATCAGTTCCGACCTCTTGATCTCACCTCCGGAAAAACCATAGTTGATCTCTCGGTCCATGAGTTCGACCACATTCAGTCGTTGGGCCAGAGAGTCGATGGCCAGATCATCGGCTTTCCCTCCTGAAGAAGCCACCACTAAGTCCCGGGTTTTCACTCCTCTCACCACCGGCGGGCGCTGGAAAGACATGCCGATTCCCATGCGGGCCCTCTCATCAAGTGATGTGTGAGTGATATCTTGCCCTTTGAAGATAATCTTCCCGCGCGTTATCTTGTAGCGAGGAAAGCCCATAATCGCCATGAGCAGCGTTGTCTTGCCGCTGCCGTTAGGCCCAAAAAGGGCTTGCGTTTCGCCTGCTCCGATAGCGATGTTGACGTCGCGCAGGATTTCCTTATCCCCTATGGCCACAGCCAGGTGTTGTATTTTCAACATGGTTTCTAACCTCCGTCCAAGCTGATATGTTCGCTCTTGGCAAACCATCCGGCGGTATCGATCAGATACTCGCGATAGTCCACCAGAGAAAGATAATGCCCCCGTTCCTCTTGTTCCAGAGCGGTGAAGAATCTTTTTTCAAAATCCGACCCCGCATGACCGCTGTTATCTTCGTAGAATTTGCGGCTCTTCTCTTCCATGTTCAAGGCAAGCTTGATCACTTCCATCTCATTCGAGGCGACTTTGCGCCTGGAGGCAAGCCCCTTCTTGGCTTTGGCGAAAATGGATTTCGTTTTCTTGCCCTTATCGAGAGATTCCTCTATTGCCATCGGCTTCTCGCCCCGCTTCAGGAAGTCGCTGATCTCTCGCGCCTTGGCGGCGTGGGAATCCTCCTCCTGAGCCAGCCGTGCGAAAAGCTCCTTGCCCAGTTCATCCCCTGCCTTTTCACTGGCCTTGAGATAGAATTCCTTGCCCTCGATTTCCATTTGAATAGCCATTTCCAACGGTTCCATCACCCACCTCCCTTTGAGATGCCCGCGATCACTTATCAGCGATCAGCTATGGTTCTGGCCGACTGCTGAATGCCGATGACTGATCGCCAATCGCTACTTCGTTTTCTTGACGTACACTTTATACTGGCCTTTTTCCTCTTCCATTCCCACAAACTGGTTCCCGGTGGTTTTGCACCAGGCAGGCATATCCGATTTGATTCCCTCGTCATCGGCCAGAATTTCCAGCACTTCTCCCACCTTCAGATCCTTCATCTTTTTGGATGTGTGGGCAATGGGCATGGGACAGTAAAGTCCAACGCAATCTAATGTGGCATCTGCTTTCATGAATGCATCTCCTCTATCTGTCATTGCGAGCCCTGGAAGGGCGTGGCAATCTCCATTGATTACCTCACCCCCTCGATCCCCCTCTCCTCAAGGAGCGGGGGAAGAAAAAGAAACTTGGGGGACACCCCCAAACCCCCGATCGAGGTCGAGGGCGGGCCTCCGGCAGAGGGAAAGCCCTCTGCACACCCTGACAACTGATCTTAGATTCCCCGTCACTCCGCTGAAGGCCGGAGTCTATACCAATATTAGAGGGTATCCCTGTCTCCTATACTCTCTCGAAGGGCGATCACAGGGAATCTCCCCTACCGACAATTGATAACTGGTGTTCACTGATCTCAAATAAAGAGATTGACCTGGCCCTCAGAGGCATCGGCCAGATAGGTGGCCACACCGGCAAAGGTATCCACTTCGGGGATAAAGGCTTCTTTCCCGATTCCCATCATGCCCATCGAGGTGGTACAGGCGATAAACTTCACTCCCATCTCATGGGACATGGTTACCAGCTCCTCCAACTGAGGAAAGTTCACGTCTTTCATCAGGCGTTTCATCATCCACGTGCCCGCGCCCATCATGTGGAATTTGGAGAGCTTGGCCCTTTTTGAGCCGCCCCGATTCATGAAGTTGAGCATCTTCCTCATGATCCCTTTGCTCTTGATAGGGCCTTCGTCCTTTTTGATGATATTCAGCCCCCAGAAGGTGAAGAACATGCTGACTTCCATCCCCGAAGAAGCAGACCCGATCGCAATATTGAAAGCGGCCAGAGCCTTATCCATTTCCCCGCTGAAGACAATAATTGTAACCTTTTTTGCCATAAGAAGCTCCTGCATTTAATCCAGACAAGCTTCGCTAAACCCTTATCAACCCCCTCGCCCCCAATCTTGGGGGAACAGAGGGAAATCGGGGGACATCCTTCGACAAGCTCAGGACAGGCTCCCCGAACCCCCGGCAGGGAAGTATCCCTGCACCTTCTTGTTAACTATTTCAGCTTGGCCCCGCAGTAGGGACAAGTGGTCGCATCTTTTGGCACCACCTCGTGACAACTGGCGCAAGACGGCAAAGTCACCCCGCAGGGTTGGCAGAATGGGTTTTTGGCGTTTTTGACTTCTTCATCGCAATAGGGACATCCCGGCCTTTGCGCTTTGTCCTTTTCCCCTTTCAGTTCGTTTCGCATGATTCTCCCTCCTCATGCTCGTGCTTTTCAGGCGACGGCTCTTTTCTGCCCTGTTTCACCAGGTAGTTATCGATAGCTTTATTCAGCGCCTGAGCGCCGAGATTGGAACAGTGAAACTTGTTCTTGGGCAGCCCGTCCAACTCTTTAGCCACCAGTTCCGGCGTGATCTTTTGCGCTTCCTCGATGGTTTTGCCCTTGGCCATCTCGCTCACCATGCTGGAAACCGCAATGGCAGCCCCGCAGCCAAAGGTTTTGAACTTGACATCGCTGAGGCGGTCCTTGTCATCGACCTTGATATAGAAGGTCATCATGTCCCCGCAGACCGGATTGCCCTCCTCGCCGATGCCATCGGCATCCTTGATCCCCCCCACGTTGCGAGGGTTGGAAAAGTGATCCATTACCTTTTCGCTGTAAATAGGCATCGCATCATCCTCCCTTCTTTTCTTTGAGGAACTTGTCATAAAGTGGCGACATCTGTCGAAGCCGCTCGACTATCGGCGGCATCACTTCGAGCACGTAGTCGATATCTTCCGGCGTACTCTCCAACCCCATACTGAACAGCAAAGACCCCTGGGCAATTTCCGGAGGGAGCCCCATAGCCGTCAGCACATGCGAAGCTTTGAGCGCCCTTGAGGTGCATGCCGAACCACTGGAGACAGCAACCCCCTTGGCTGAGAGCATCATCAGCATCGATTCCCCTTCGATGAATTCCACGCAAAAGCTGGCATTGCAGGGAAGCCGGTTTTGCGGATGCCCTGTCAAAATAACATGGTCGATCCCCGATATAAGCCCCTTGATCAATCGGTCGCGCAGAAAGGAGAGATGCTCAATGCGCGATTTCATGTCTCTCCTTGCCAGTTCCGCGGCCTTTCCCATACCCACGATGGCCGGGACGTCCTCTGTTCCTCCCCTCCTCCCGCCTTCCTGGACTCCGCCATCGAGCAAAGGGATTACTCGCGTGCCCTTGCGAACCCATAACGCGCCTGCCCCTTTGGGACCGTAAAACGGGTTTGCCGCCATGCTGAGGGCATCGACTCCGAGGTCGGCGACGTTCACCGGTATTGTGCCGGCAGTGGCTACCGCGTCCGTGTGAAATACAGCACCGGTCTTCTTGACCACCTGCGATATTCTCTTGATATCCTGGATGGTACCTACTTCTCCGTTGGCGTGCATGATGGAAACGAGGATAGTGTCGTTTCGTATTGCAGCAGCCAGCTTATCGATATCCACCAGGCCGTGTTTATCGACCGGAATATGGGTGATCTCAAAGCCGCGCTTCTCCATCGTCTTGGCGGCATTGGCCACCGAAAAGTGCTCGATGGAGGATATGAGAATATGCTTGCCCTTGGTTTGCTGGGCCTGAGCCAATCCCTTGATGGCGAGGTTGTTGGCTTCCGTCCCGCTGGAGGTGAAGATGATCTCCTCGGGTTGGCCCCCGATCAAGTCGGCGACTTTCCCCCGGGATTCTTCCACAGCGTCTCTGGCACCATCTCCCCATCCGTGAATCGATTGAGGATTGCCGTATATTTTGCTGAAGTAGGGGAGCATGGCTTCCAGAACTTCCGGAAGCAACGGAGTTGCGGCGGCATTATCTAGATAAACCTGGCGCATTGAAATCCTCCCTCCCCACGGGCAGAGCCCGGGCACTCGTATTCGAGTCCATTCGATGCCTCGATTTGTGTTTTCTCTCCTTGCGCTGGAACTCAGGGTAGCTGGCCCGACGTCGGGCCAGCTACCCTCTTAATCTATTGCATCAACTCCATGTTCTTACCGCAACAAACCAGGGTTCCCCCACCCACTTTCGTTACGGTGACCTCGTTGCCGCAAATCTTGCAGCGATACTTTTCGCCCTCTTTTTTGACTGCCATTTTCTTTTCCTCCTTTTTATCGGCGCTCGTTGCCAAGCCTTTCAACCTTCAGCTACCCCTGACGATCAGCAAGCTTCCCGTTGAGCTCGGAGAGCTCTCGTAAATGCCCCCTCTCTTCATTAATGATCCTATCCAGCAGCTTGAATGTAGACTTCGGGACAATCCGGCGCATCTCCGAATAGAAAAGTATGGAGTCCTTCTCCGCCCCTATGGCAATCTGAATGGCCGCAGCATCGCTGGTGACTTTCTCTGCCATTTGCCGGGCGGTTTTGTCGTCTCTAAAAATCGCGGAATCAACCAGGGCTTTGAGATATCTATCGAATTCCTCGGCATAAGAAGCTTTTGGGTCATAGCCGCCCAGTACTGAGCGTAATCCCTCAAATATCTGGCCATGCTGCCTCTCCATCGCAGCCAGACCCTTGTACACGCTCTGAGCTGCTACCTCTCCATCCAATTTCGCCAGCGTTTCATAGAATGCAGCGCCGTTGTTCTCGATACCAACGGCAACGTCTATAATCTCAGAACCGGAAAAAAGGATGCTCATCTATTTCTCCTCCGATCAGTCTCGTATTGTAACACCAGCCTTGTTGAGCGTTCCCTTCGAAGCTTTTTTATGGTACTGCCATATTACTTCAAGTGAAGGCTATTGGCAAGAGTCATCCCAGTAGGCCCGGTATCCATTCGAACCATCTTATTTCCGATCCGTTGTGGCTCACTACAGGACCGAATCGATTGATTCGATTCTAACGGCGCGCTTGAATTCCAACTATGACTGAAGTCACATACATATCTCTCATAGTCCCAACTCCAGCTATTGGTGATCAGGCATCAGCAGTCTGTGGGGGCGATCCTCTGTGATCGCCCTAATTCGGGAATGTCAGAGGAGTTTCAGATGGGAGCCTGTTTCCGGCCTTGTGGTTGGAGAAAGGATTGAAAATCCCGTAACTTTTCCGGAGGTCCCTGAATCTCACCGGATGCAGTTACCCTCAATCCCCAGAACTTAATCAGACCATCCCGGCAGCCTCGCCGGTGGAGGCCGGATGTCCATTCCCGGCAGGCGGCGGGCTTGAAAGGATGAATCGAGCAAGCTTTCAAACGAGTGCCTTCCACTGGCTTGAGGAAAACACAGGCTCCATCAGACTGGCGAAGGCAGAAGCTGTCAATCACATATGGGAACGCCTCAACGTATTGCTCCAGAAACTCATCCGAGCTGATGCCCAACTCCTCGGCGATGTGCATGGCCTCCTCCAGACTCAATTTCACCCGATACAGACTGCAGCAAGTACCACATTGGAAACATGGGATATGCGGATCTGCCGGTTTGTAGGAGCAGTTGTCCCTATACGGTAGAGTTCCTTCTTTGGACATCTCAACTGCCAGCTCACCAAATTATGATTGGAGCTGCCTTCCATGATGCTGATTCGAGCCAGTCAAGTCTTCTAGCGGGGTAAGCAGGGCTTCACCTGAGGTTCCCTGATCGGTCTTGATGGCGCGCCTGGGGGGATTCGAACCCACGACCTCAGCCTCCGCAGGGCTACGCTCTATCCAACTGAGCTACAGGCGCGTGTAAACAGTGACTTTTCCCAGAGGCGCAGATTGTTGGTGCCGAGGGAGGGATTTGAACCCACACGTCCTTTCGAACACTGCGCCCTGAACGCAGCGCGTCTGCCATTCCGCCACCTCGGCATTTTGTGTCCATTTTCGAAAAGTGCTGTCTGCTGCAATCAATGCGCAACAGGATGATTGTAGCAATAAAGATCGTGGTCTGCAACTGGCAGTCTCTTCTGCTGATCCCGGATGTCAGGGTTCAGTGGGGAATTCCCCTCTTAATCTGGATCTCGGCTGATTCGAGTGGACCGTAGGGCAGAAGGGCATCACGAAGTCTATTAAGATCAACAGAGATGGGCGCCGAAGAGATTTTGCCCTGATTCGAAGTTGCTTTCGAAAATGGTAGGCCGCACAGGACTTGAACCTGTAACCTACTGATTAAGAGTCAGTTGCTCTGCCATTGAGCTAGCGGCCCACGGATTCGAATTATACCTCATTTTATGCCGTCTTGTCCATATTTAGTCTCTTCCAATACAAGATGAGTTCGGAAGAGCAAATCTTGTGAGCCTGAAAGGGCGTCTGTGAAAAAGAAAGTGCTATCATCGTGCCTAGAAGGAAGGCCTCTTATCTCAAAACGTATCCCGATTTTCACAAGGAGACCGTCATCTTTGACTAGCGCAATATTATAGCGTTAACTCTATATAATCGCATAAATAGTGTTAACCTATTGACACAAAGTGGCAATCTTTCTCAGGCTGCTGCTGATCATATGGGTCTGAGCAGAGAGAACTCGAAGTCGTTTTCCCCGTCGTTCTTTGGGCCTTGATATGACGAGATGTTCATGCCTTCTAAATCTTTAGGCCCATGAACAAATTGACAAAGTGTGGTATAATGCGTTCTATGTTCAATTCCGAATCCCGAAAAGAGCCATCTGAAGGGAACACCGGAGTCATGGTCTACATTCATTACTGTGGCTATGGGCACGGTGAATTTAGCCGCGATGAGCTTCTGGACGATCCTGACAGAGTATTCGGATGGCTGTGCCCTGTTTGTTATAAACCCATCTTGAGCAAACTTGTGGAGTGGAATGGCGGAGACTTTTATGTATAAGCCATCCTCAAGTTCGCAGTCATCAATCACACCCCAAAATCTGCTTCAATAAGAATGGCGCAAACCGTTTTCAATGGTTGGGCATCAGTATCGATATCCTCACCGATCCTCAATCCTTCGTAAGGGCGCCTAAAGAGAGCCCTTGAAGGGGACGCTCTCAGGCCCCTGGAAGGAAGAGTCCAATCACATCGTGTTGGAAAAACACGGCATGCCCATCATGAGCCGCTCCACGTCAAGAAAGGGCCTCAGGGAAGGGAACAAAAACAGGCGAACGATCGTTCATGCAAGTACTCTGATTGACCCAACGAGACGGTACCATCGTGATAGTTGATTCAGTCCCGTGCTTATGTTATATTCCTCATGGGAATTGGAAGCATAATGCTTCAGAGAGAAGCAGATTAACACAGGCATGTAGTTTACATAACATAATCCCCTGAATAAATTGCTGTTCTTGGCCGGTTGAATCATTCCGCATCCAGGAGAATCAATGGTCAGGCAGGGAAAGGAGTCGGCCCGATGTTAGTTCTCTATGAGAAGAAAGACAAAGTGGCAATTATCACCCTCAACCGCCCCGAAGCATTCAATTCGATCAACCCCGATCTTCTACAAGAAATCAGCAATATCCAGATCAAATTCCGAGATGACCCCGATGTTTTGGTCGGTATCGTCACCGGCAGTGGGAAAAAAGCTTTCTGTGCCGGAGCCGATATCAAGACAATGATCCCCAGACTAGCCGATAAGTTATACGTCCAGCCCTCTACAACGATGAGAGGCCTCGATATATGGAAACCCCTGATAGCCGCGGTAAACGGCATGGCGCTGGGCGGCGGCATGGAACTGGCGATGTCCTGCGATATCAGGATTGCTGCGGAGAATGCCGTCTTTGGGCAGCCCGAAGTCAAATGGTCATTCATACCGGGATGGGGAGGCACTCAAAGATTGCCCAGGTTGGTTCCCTCGGCAAGGGCTGCGGAACTGCTGCTCATGGGGAATAACATCGATGCCAATGAAGCTTATCGCATCGGATTGGTCAATAAGGTGGTTCCTCAGGATCAGCTTCTGAGCACGGCTCTGGAATGGGCTGCCAAGATATGTGAGAACGGTCCCATGGCCGTGAGGGCAGCGAAAGAGGCGATGATGAGAGGACTCAATACGAACCTTGAAGACGGCTTGTATGTGGAGAAGTATTTATTCGATTATGCCCTCTCCACCAAGGATGCAGCAGAAGGTTCTGCCGCCTTCTTGGAAAAGAGAAAGCCTCAATATAAAGGAACATAGCTTCCCTGATCGGGTGAAGCTGCAAGTCTGGGAAAAGGAGATGAAGTTATGCAGATAAAGAAGGTAGGGGTTGTGGGATGTGGACAAATGGGGGCCGGCATTGTGCAAACCTGTGCTCAATCCGGGTACGAAGTCGTAGCGTCCGAAATCAACGAAGACCTCCTGCAAAAAGGTTTGGCAGGAATCAAGAAAATTCTGGACAAGAATGTAGAGAAAGGCAAGATGGCCAAGGCCGATGCCGATGCCACTCTGGCTCGGATCAAAGGCACTACCAATATGAATGATTTCTCCGGTTGCGATCTGGTGATCGAGGCAGCCGTGGAGAAGATGCCGCTCAAGAAGCAGATTTTTGCCGATCTGGATAAAATCTGTCCCAAACATGCCATTCTAGCCACCAACACCTCATGTCTGTCGATCATTGAGATCGCATCAGCGACGAAACGCCCTTCTCAGGTGGTGGGTCTGCATTTCTTCAATCCGGTACCGATAATGAAGATCGTGGAGATCGTAAGGACCATCGCCACCAACGACGAGACAATGGAAGCCAGCAAGAAGTTCAGTCTGTCCCTGAACAAGGAAATCGTTATCGCCAAGGATACGCCGGGATTCTTGGTGAATCTTCTGCTGATCCCTTACCTTTATCAAGCAATAACAACCCTTCAAAATGGGGTTGCCTCCAGGGAAGATATCGATGCAGCTATCCGGTTGGGCTTGAATCATCCCATGGGGCCTTTGACGCTGGCCGACTTTATCGGGCTTGATACCGTTCTGTTCATCGGCCAGGCGATCTATGAAGAGTGGAAGGATCCCAGGTACGTGCCACCGACCCTCCTGAAGCAGATGGTCATCTCCGGCTGGTACGGGAAGAAGTCAGGCAAGGGTTTCTACGATTACAAATAATGAACCGAGCTTACCCACAATGTGGGGGTTTTCGAAGCGAGATGCAAAACTAATGAAAAGGAGAGTTCAGTATGGCGGGGATTGTTTCATATGATGCGTACGTTCCTTGGTATCGAATGAAGCGCGACACTATCTTTGCTGCTATGGGGTGGCTAAACGGCGCGCGCGGAAAAGGAGAGAAGGCGATATGCGGCGACGATGAGGACAGCATTACAATGGCAGTAGGAGCGGCCAAGGCTTGTCTCGGAAATCTGGCTCCTGAGAAGGTTGACGGAGTCTTTTTTGCCACAACCACCGCTCCTTATCGGGATCGGCAGGATGCGGGCATTATCACCGGCGCACTTGATCTTAGACCCAATATAAGAAACGCCGATTTCACCGACTCAACAAAGTCCGGCACTGCGGCGCTGCTTTCCGCCATCGATGCTGTTAAAGCAGGATCATCGAAGAATATCATGGTTTGTGCTGCCGACTGTCGGCCGGCCAAATCAGGCGGGAACGAAGAGCAGCTCTACGGCGATGCCGGTGCAGCGCTATTGATCGGCAATGAGAAGGTCGTGGCTACGCTCGAGGGTTTCTATAACATCTCGCGTGACTTCATGGGACACTGGCGCGCTGAGTATGACAGGTTTGAGCATGCTTCCGAAGACAGGTTCAACCGGGATATCGGTTATGTTGCTTTCATTCAAGAAGCTATCCAGGGTCTCCTGAAGCAGCAGAATATCACCATGAAAGACGTTTCCAAGGTGATATTCCCTGGACTTTATGCCAGGGAGCATTCCGCCATATGCAAGAAGATCGGGGCCGAAGCTGCTCAGATTCAGGATACCATGCTGGAGACAGTCGGCGACGCCGGTTCCGCCCAGCCTTTGCTGATGCTGGTGGCCGCGCTGGAAGAAGCCAAACCCGGAGACCTGCTGTTGGTTGCCAGCTTTGGCGGAGGAGCCGATGCGCTCCTGTTCAAGGTGACGGATGAGATCAATAATGTCAAGGGCAAGGCCCGGTTCAAGGGTTATCTCAACAACAAGAAGTATCTCGATAACTACCAGAAGTATCTTGCCTTCCGCAATCAGTTGCCGATTGAGATCGGCGTTCGCGGCGAAGAGGTTATCTTCAGCCAGGTGACCAGACTCTACAGGGAGCGCCGGGGCCTTCTGGGTCTTGTCGGTTCAAAGTGCAAGAAGTGCGGCACTCCTCAGTATCCGGCTCAAAGAATTTGCGTCAGACCGGATTGCGGCGCCATCGATCAGATGGAAGACTATCGCTTTGCGGATAAGAAGTGCAAGGTGTTCAGCTATACTGGGGATAATCTCTCCTTCAGTATCAACCCTCCGACGGTTTACGGCGTGGTGGACTTCGATGGCGGCGGGCGTTTCTGGTTCGATATCGGCAACTGCGAATTGGAGAACGTAAAGATTGGAATGCCGCTGGAGATGAGTTTCCGCAGAAGGTATCATGACGTTCAGCGCGGTTTCGAAGGATATCACTGGAAGGCAGTGCCCATTCGCGCATAGCGATGCGCATATTCTAGGGAGGTAATGAGATGGCGGAAGGAATTAAGAATAAAGCAGCGATAATCGGGATGGGATGCACCAAGTTTGGCGAGCTTTGGGACAAGGGCGCCGAGGACTTGATGATTGATGCATATCTTGAAGCCATGGCAGATGCCGGCATAGAGAAGAAGGATATCGGCGCTGTCTGGTGCGGCACTCACTATGAGGAAGTCAGCGTGGGCAAGGGCGGTATTACCGTAGCCACCACGTTGAAACTGCCCTTTATACCAGTGACTAGGACCGAGAACTTCTGCACCACCGGAACAGAAACCCTCAGGGGAGCTGTTTATGGTGTGGTTTCGGGCGCCTGCGACATCGCTCTGTGCATCGGCGTTGAGAAGCTGAAAGATACCGGCTACGGCGGACTTCCTGAGAACGCCAACGTGAGTACCGGCGGAACCAGAGATAGACTAACCGGACCGAACAGAACCGGCCCGGGATCGTTTGCCATGATGGCTGTCCGGTATTTCAATAAATACAACTTGACTCCGCAGGAAGGAAAAAGAGCCCTGGCGATGATTTCATCAAAGAGTCATCACAACGGTTCTTTGAACCCGAAGGCTCACCTTCGCAAGGAAGTGAGTGTGGAGGCTATCATGAACGCCCCCATCATCGCCTGGCCTCTGGGTCTATTTGACTGTTGCGGCGTGAGCGATGGAGCAGCGGCAGCTATCGTGGTTCGGGCTGATATGGCCAAGAATTTCCGGAAGGACCCTGTCTACGTTAAGGCCCTGCAGATTGCCCTGAGTTCCGGAGAAGAAGTGATGTATACTGACTGGGACGGCGCTCATGTAGAGACCACTTATCGAGCCGCCCAGCAGGCTTATAAAGAGGCCGGAATAACCAATCCTCGAGAAGAACTGAGCATGATGGAAACTCATGACTGCTTCTCCATCAATGAGCTGACCCAGTACGAAGACCTCGCGATTTCTCCTCGTGGCCATGCCAAGGATGATATCGAGGCCGGATTCTTCAATCTGGACGGCAAGATCCCGAACCAGCCCTCCGGCGGACTGAAGTGCTTCGGACATCCCATCGGCGCTTCCGGACTGAGAATGGTTTACGAGATGTACAAACAGTTGCAGGGGAAGGTAGATAATCCCGCGCGGCAGATCAAGAATCCCAAATATGGCCTGACGCACAATATGGGCGGCGTTCCAAATAAGAATATCGTTAGCGTGGCTATTGTTGGTCTCTAGGTTGAACCGGAGCACTCAACAAGAAGTCGTTTGCTAATCTTGAAGGGGGAAAACAATGGTAGGAATTGTTTCATACGGGGCATATGTGCCCTGGTATAGACTGGGCCCCGGCTCTGTCGGCTGGACGGCAAAAGGCGAGAAGGCTGTTGCCAATTGCGATGAAGACAGCATAACTATGAGTGTGGCTGCGGCGAGGAATTGCCTGGGCGATTCTTCACGCAAGGACATTGTCGCCCTGTATTTTGCTTCAACGACAGCGCCTTACATCGAAAAAAGTAATGCCAGCGTTGTTGCTGTAGCCAGTGATCTGGCGTCAGATATCTTCACCGCTGATTTCGGTAGTTCGCTGAAATCGGGAACCAGCGCTCTAAAAGCAGCCCTGGATGCGGCTCGAGCGTCGAATAAACAAGCGCTGGTGACTGCTGCCGATATGCGAACAGCGCAGCCTCGATCCTCGATGGATGAGACGTTTGGCGATGGCGCTGCGGCCATCCTTGTCGGAAGTTCGAATGTGATCGCTGAATGCGAGGATAGCTGCTCCGTTAGCCATGAAATGCTGGATATCTGGAGAGATGCTGGCGACAAGTTTGAGCGGTCCTGGGAGGATCGTTTCGTCATCGAGGAGGGCTATCAGAAGTCATTGCCTCTGGCGATTTCGACTCTCCTGAAGAAACACAATCTGACGCCTAAAGACTTTAACAAAGTAGTGTTCTACGCCCCGGAGGCCAGAAGGCACACAGAGATGGCCAAAAAGCTCGGCCTCGACCCGAAGACTCAAGTTCAGGATCCCATGTTGAATTTGGTGGGCAATACGGGGGCCGCATCCGCCTTGATGACATTGACCGCAGCTCTTGAAGACGCCAAGCCCGGAGATCGGATTCTGTTTGCCGGTTACGGGGACGGCGCTGATGCCTTCATGTTCAAGGTGACTAAAGAGATTGAGACCGCTCGGAAACCCGGGAAAACCATGAAGGACTATCTGAAGTCCAAGAAAATGCTCCCTGATTACGAGACTTATATGGTCTGGCGCGGGTTAATCAGCCGGGCTGCGCCGTCACGGCGTCCTCCCTTCCGGACACCTTCTCCCTCGGCCATGCTGAGAGAGGTGGACAAGAACCTGCGTTTCCAGGGTACCAAATGCGGAGCTTGCGGATATCCTCAGTACCCGCCGCAAACCGTTTGTACCAAGTGTCAGGCTAAGGGACAGGGACAACCCTACAGCTTCGCGGATAAGAAAGCCACTGTATTCACCTATACGCTCGACACCATGGCTCCCACCTTGGATCCGCCAATGGTGGTGACGGCGATCAACTTCGAAGGCGGCGGCAGGGCATTTACCACCATGACCGACAGGGATACCAAGGACATAAAGGTCGGTATGCCGGTAGAGATGACCTTCAGGCAGTTCTATGTGTCGGAAGGAATTCATAACTATATCTGGCGATGCATGCCCGTACGATAAGGCTGGCTAAAGAGAAAAACACGGGATTTGGGAGACCATCTCCTATCAGGAGGAAAGAAAGATGGCAAAAGGAATCAGAGATAAAGTAGCCATAGTAGGTATGGGGTGTACTTATTTCGGTGAGAAGTGGGATCAGAGTGCTACCGACATGATGATCACTGCTGCCTATGAGGCGTATGAAGATGCGGGAATACAGCCAAAGGATATTCAGGCAGCCTGGGTAGGAACAACGCAGGCCGGCGTCCGTGGCACAGTGTTGTCAGCCCCTCTCAAGTTACAATATATACCGATAACCAGAATTGAAAATGCCTGCGCCACAGGCACCGATGCATTCCGCAACGCCTGCTACGGAGTAGCTTCCGGAGCATATGACATTGCACTGGCGCTGGGAGTGGAGAAGATCAAGGATACCGGTTATAGCGGACTGGAGACTTCACTTTCCCGACATAAAGCGCAGGATACCTGGGTTGACCCCGAGGTATTCATGGGAATGCCGGCTCAGTTCGCCATGGCGGCCACCCGATACTTCCACCGCTATGGGTTAAGCCCTCAAGACGGCAAAATGACTTTGGCCAAGATATCGGTAAAGAATCACCATAACGGAACTCTGGCGCCGAAGGCGCATCTTCACAGAGAGATAACCTTGGAGCAAGTTATGAACGCGCCGATGTTTGCTTGGCCGTTGGGACTGTTCGACTGCTGTGGCGTCAGCGATGGTTCCGCCGCCGCGATTGTCACCACTCCGGAAATAGCCAAGAAACTCCGCAAGGATTACGTTCTGGTGAAGGGTCTTGGAGTTGCCTGCGGCGCCGATCAGGCTCAATTGCAGGATGACTACGACTTCACTCATTTCGAGGAGACGGTTATGGCCGCGAAGCTGGCATATGCAGAGGCTGGTATAACCAATCCTCGTGAGCAGGTGAGTATGGCGTCGGTTCACGATTGCTTCAGCATCACCGAACTCATCAACTATGAGGATCTCGGGTTCAGCCCTCATGGCAAGGGTAAGGAAGATGTTGATTCAGGATTCTTCGCGCTTGATGGAAAGCTGCCGGTCAATACCGATGGCGGCTTGAAGTGCTTTGGACACCCCGTCGGTGCAAGCGGGCTGCGAATGATCTACGAACTCTACAAGCAGCTCCAGGGAAAGGCCGATAAACGTCAGCTGAAAGACCCCAAGTTCGGGGTATCTCACAATCTTGGCGGCATACCTGGTCGTTTCACTTGCGCGGTTTGCGTTCTGGGAAAGCAAGATTAGGCTAGCTTTACATAAAGTTACCAGTTAAAGAAAGTGCCTCCGAGGCTAAGAGCCTCGGAGGCACTTTGCTATTGAGCCTTTCAATAAGTAAGTGGTGCAGTACTCCTCCTTCGGGGGTTTTAGGGCCTGCCCCGAGCTTGTCGAAGGGGGTGTCCCCTGAATTCCTTTTTCTCTCCCAAGATGGGGGGCCAAGGGTTGACATTACTTGAACAAATCTTCCATATGTCAGCCGCGCTTTTCGTAATCTTTGCACTGGGTGGCATTGGGGCGCTCGCGATTGTGACAGGCGCTGCGCCAATCCCACTTACAGGTATCGCAAAGAATGCCATTCATCCCCAGGAATTTTCTGACTCGAAACTTGATGTTTTGAAAAAATCCGCCTGCCAACGGAACCTCCCTTCAGCGTCAACGCATGGTCGCACTATATATATTATGTATACTTATGTACTACCTTGCGAATGGCCGCGTAGTAGCTAGAACCGATACTATTATGCCACAACCTCAGCCTCAGCGACAAAGTGGTTGTCATAATGTTACGGCATTGATCACATTGTTCGACAGGCGCACGGATCATCAGAGTAAAGAGGGAAAAGCGCTCTATTTGTGCCGAAGGGTATCGAAGGAGTGACCGCTCGCCCTGAGCCTGCCGAAGGGCGAGCGGTCACTCTAGAATCGAAAGCAGAACATTTCGGATTTGCCTTCCTCCCAGTGCTATCAACAAGTCATGACATTATGTAAAGTTAATCACTTTTCAAGTTTAAACTCCCATCGGCAAGCGCTATCATAAGGGCTAGGGTTTTTGCGGGGAGGCAAGGAAAGGGGCGTTGCCAGCATTTCGGGATTGAAAAAGTGGGCGTAATCGGCCATGAAATCCAGTTCCAGTTTGTGGCACACCAGGTTGATCCGGTCCTCGCGGTTATGTTTCTCGAAAACATCGAGAGCGGGACATCGCTTGACGGTGAGGATGCAGTGATTGTTGTTGATGAGTTCAAAGTCGAGATCGCAGACGCCAGCCCAGGCCGGAGCCACCTGGACGAGTTTCATACAACTGGCCACATCGTTCCCCCGGATATTCAAAGCTTCGGCACACCGTTTGCTCTCTGCTACAGCCGCCTTGCTCCAGACCTTATGTGACAGCTCCCAAGCAAAGTCCTCACCGAATCGCTTTACCATCTGATCAAACCATATCTTGTCCATCGCCAGATACATGAATGATGCTGCGGTCCACATTCGGGTAAGCGCGTCTTTGGATAGATCCTGAGGTTTAAAGTCTGCCTTGAATGGTCCGCTGTAGTCGTTCAATTCTGCCATATTTTCCTCCTCTTAATATTTACTACGATTCCAGCCAATAATCCTTTACATGAAATCCAGTTCCAGCTTCTGGCAGACCAGTTTGATACGCTCCTCGCTGTTCTGCTTCTCAAAAACATCGAGAGCGGGGCATCGATTGACGGTGACGATGCCGTGATTGTTGTTGATGAGTTCGCAGTCAAAATCCAAGTATCCGGCCCAGGCCGGAGCTACCTGGAAGAGCTTCATGCAAGCGGCCACATCGGTTCCCCGGATATTCAAAGCTTCGGCACACCGTTTACTCTCTGCCACAGCCGCCTTGGACCAGGCTTTATGAGACAACTCCCAGGCAAACTCCTCTCCGAATCGCTCCACCATCTGTTGGAACCAGATCTGGTCCATTTTGAGGTACATGAATGATGCTGCCTCCCACATCCGGGTGAGTGCGTCTTTCGAGAGATACTGAGGCTTGAAATCCGCCTTAAATGGTCCGCTGTAGTCGTTCAATTCTGCCATATTCTCCTTTTTCTTTTTAGCAATATTCCGATTATGTTCTGATCACTACCAAACTCTTAGGAATTCCTCTTCTGCTTGATCTCACTGGGTGACAATAACACGAATGCGCGCCATATTATCCACCAGTCCCAGCTTGGCGTTGACATCGCCACTGCGGTTTGAGGTGACCCGCACCACCGGGAAGTAAGTACCGGCCTTGGTGTAGGTGTAGCTGGCGCTGAACTGCATTTTCGATAATGATCCGTCGATTCCGGTGTTCGTGAATGGATAAACCCCGGTGCCTTCGAAGTCCCAGTCAGCCTTGATAAGTGTTCCCGCTCCCGGAGGGACTTCTGCTTCGGCAGAGAAGTTGACTGTCGTTCCCACCTTAACCTCTAACCGATCAGAGGCACTGTTGGCAGTCACTGTGACCACCGGCTGTATGCCACCCCTTTCAGCAGCCGTATCGGCCAAGGTGATCTTGCCATCTTTGTAATCGTAGTTGGTTGAGGGTGCCGGTGCCTTGCCGTTTTCTACCCAGTCTACCAGATCGGCTAGGGCTTGCTGGATATTGCCAGAGTAGTCGATCAAGCGGGTTGACGGGACAGGCGGCTTGCTGGACGATGTCATGGTAGCCATCATTACGCCAGAGTGATCCGCATGATCGGTGTACCACAGCCTGAAGGTATCATTGATGCTTTGGCCAAGGTTCTTCAGGACCATCTCTTGATAGGCAGGACCGGTGGAGGGCCAGCAATCGCGATCAAAGGTATTCAATACCAGAATCATCTTCTTGCCCGGGAATTTGTAATCGTAGTATAAGCCGGCGGGATGTGGGCAAATGGGGCGCTGTGTATAAATGGGATTGTCGTCCACCAGGAAGCGCTCCCACCCCGAGAGTTGCGGCTGAACCTGATAGCGGTGCCAATAGCAGTGGGCCAGATAGTCCCGGTTATCGATCTGAACCTCATCGCCGACCTGCACGCCGGTGAACTGCTGATTGCCAGCCTCGGTGGACGCTAGGCACAAGATCATCCCGTCAACAATGCAGAAGACGATCAACTCGCGTCCGGCGGCTTTTCCATTCCGGATCGTCAGTCGTGCCCCGGGCATTTTCTTGAGCGTAGCATCATCTACATCCAGTTTGACTGCAAATGCGCCGTCACTGGGTTGCCCCATAGCCATCAACAGGGCAATGGTGCCGCCTCCACTGATGACCGTGTTTTCGGTTACTTTGTAAGCCATTATTTCCTTAGCCGTCAGCACCTGGGTCACCCGGGCCGTCTGATTCACAATGCTATCGGCCACCGCTTCGGGATTATCGTGTCCCACATAACCGGGAACCGTCCAGAAATCCGTCCAGTAAGTGGGGTCAGCCGTTTTGAGCAGCTCCGCATAGTACGACCATGATATCAGTTGGCCGTATGGGTAATCCAGCGGCACACCGCGAGGGTATCCGGCCGTATACAGAGCAGCCAGCGCTTCGGCCTCCTCGGTGGTAAGACCCTCAAACGGATCTCCGCTTCCCCCCACCTCGATCGCATCGTTAATCTGAGCCAGTTTGGGTTCCAGCAAACGCTCGGCATTGGCCTGAATGGAGAGGAAGTGACCCTGCGAAGCGTGCGGCGCAACAAATGGAACAGCACCATCCCATACATCGGCGACATTCTCTATACAGTTGAGCGACCGGACACCTCCGCCGCTGCCACCGTATACATAACTGTTATGGGGCTCAGCCCCGTACATCTCGGCAGCCACCAGCTTGGAATACCGGGCCGTTTCAGCGCTCGCCCGGTAAGCGAGAATAGTCATATCTCCTTTAAGGCCGGACATATCCGAACCCAGATGGCCCTGGTTGGACTCGATAAGATAGCCTCCAAGACTGAAAGCGGTTTCAATTAGCTTTTGTGATGCGGAGAAGGCAGACGATACGGTGTCTTCGCTGCCTCCCTGGCTCCCTTCCAGGAACTGGAACATCCTCCCGTTATATTGCTCCGGCGGAGGCAAGTAGAACGAGAATCGGGTGTCGGTATCCTTGAAACCGCCGTGCACATAACGATGCCTCACAGGAGAGTTTCGCCACTCGTCCACATCGATGTACGGCGCTCCGAAGAATTTGTCCTGAAGCACCGTGGGAGGCTTCTGTACTGTTGATGCCGGTGTAGTTGCGGCAGGAGTTGTCGCGGATGGGGACGTCTGTGTGGGTGTTGTTATATCTGGAGTATTTGTTACCGCCTCTTCATCGTCATCGCAAGCTACTATCAACGGAATCACCAGGGTCAGTGCCAGCAACAGAATTGCAGGTTTATGCCAGAACCTGATCTTGTGAGACACATGTCACCCCTTTTATTTTATTGGTCACCCTTCGGCAACACTAACTGCAAATGTGGCAACTATCTTCAGGCAAGTGCCACTATTGTCCAAGTTTGAACTCCCATCGGCAGGCGATATCCCTGGGAGTTTGTCGCGGCGGTAGCAAGACAGGTGTAGCCTTCATCTTTGCATTGAAAAAGTGGGTGTAATCATTCATGTAATCCGCTTCCAGCTGATGGCAAACCAGTTCGATGCGCTCTTCGCCGTAATGCTTCTCGAAATTTTCAAGGGCGGGGCACCGCTTGATGGTGACGACGCCATGATTCTTGTTAATGAGTTCGTAGTCGAGATCGTGGAAGCCGGCCCATCCCGGAGCTACCTGGAAAAACTTCAGGCAAGCGGCCACATCATTCCCCGGATATTCAGAGCCTCAACACTCCGTTTTCTCTCCGCTACCGATGCCTTTGACCAAACTTGAAGCGACATTTCGAAGGCAATATTCTCACCGAATCGCTCCGCCACCTGCCCGAACCATATCTTGTCCATTGCAAGATACATGACAGATGCTGCCATCCACATCCGGATGATCGCATCTTGAGTGAGATTCTGGGGTTTGAAGTCTGCCCTGAATGCTCCACTGTAATCTCTCATTTCCGCCATAGTAACCTCCTGTTCAGTAAGCTGCTCAAGAGTTACCGTTTAATCAGAGCTTCCTTAGCATATGATTCAAGTTGCTGCCCTTGCATTATGTCAACTCTTGGTATTTCATCAGGCGATCGCCTTCCAGAGAACCGGGATAAAAATGCGTCTCCGGTTCTTTATCTCATCAGACTGAACCGCCGTTTGGCTCCCGGCATATATAACAATGTCTCGGTATGCAAAACACCGGCTGAACCTCTCAGATCATCTCGAATAAACTGTGAGAGCTCCGTTGAATTGTGAAAGATGGCCAATATCAGCAACTGAAAACTGCCGGTAGTTATCGCCAGATGGTTAACCCTCTTATCCAGAAGCAACCTGTCCGCCAGAGCCACTATCTCGCCGGGATGGACTTTCACCAGTAAGGCAGCCTGCACATCGAACCCAAAGGCCTTAGGGTTAGCAACGCTGACCACTTGCAGGATGCTGTCATCGAAAAGCGATTGCAGTTTCCGGCTGACAGACAAGCGGCTGAGACCGAGAATATTGCTCAGATCGGTCATGCTCGCTCTGGGCTGCGATTCCATCTCCTTGATCAACCGGAGTTCTTGCGGATCAAGCTCGCGCGGCTTGGCCTCCCGTGGGCCTGCTTCTTCGCCCCTCAGATACTTCCACGAGTTTTTCATCATCTTCAGGACGGTCATGGTTTCAAAATCTGCCAGATCGGGATTGGCGCCCAGATCTTCACTGATAAAGACGAAGAGTTCCTGAGAATTTCGAAAGGTCGCCGAAAGGAAAATCTCATAACGGCCGGTGGTGGCAATAATAGCTCGTGCGGATCGGCGCTCTCTCAGATAGTCAGCTACACTGTCGGCCTTGCCGGACCGGGTGTTGATTCCGATCAGCACCATGAGTGGAAACCCCAGGGCTCGCCGGTCCGGGATGGCCACAATGCTGATCACCTCCAGGTCAATAAGCCGTTGTATTCTGCGGCGAACAGTGGAGGGACTCATGCCGAGATTTGCAGCCAGCTCAGAGTTGCTTTGCCTGGCATCAACCTCCAGTTCCTTGACCAGCATCAAGTCGATCTCGTCGATTTTCTCTGCCTGGGATAATGGCATATCTTCCATCTCACATCAGAATTCACCCATCGATATTACCATAGCAGTTTTTCGTATAGTAGCATATGACGAATATGAAATACAATATACCATATAACTAAGCATTATGGCCACATTGTGGTCGTCATAGTGTGAAACTGATTTTTGGAGGTGGCCTAAAGCGGTGAACAACGAAAGCATCATGCCGGGCTGAAGCGTTTTTGAACGTCTTCTGCCACCATACGACCGCTCTTGATGGCTGCCAGAGAGCACCACCACCCTTGAGGAGCCGATCTGTCGCCCGCGACGTATAACCCATGGACCGGCGTTTTTATGGACAGGTTGCCTCGCCCGGGAATGTTTCCGGTGACGCCCCAGTCTCCTCGGGCGACCCTCACTTTCAGCAACTCTGCATTCTTGGCTAAATCGGGCATATTCTGCCGCAGATCCTCCATGGCCAACACAATCTCTCTCCTGATGTCATATGGCGGGTAGATCGAACCGGGAACGCATAACGCCTCGAGCAGATGCTTCCCTTTTGGAGTCATCTCCGGGCACAAGGGAGTGAAATCCAGGATCATGAAGGCCCGTTTGGATTCCGTGAAGCAATAACAGGACGAACCTTCCAGCGATGGCAATTGCTTGTCGGTGACAAATTCAAAAAGGATCATCGGTGACCCGAGAATGTTATCGACATCCTTAAGGTAGCCGGGGCTGAAATTCTCCTTACCCGCCAGTTCGGCCATCTGACGGGGCGGAGCATTGCTGATAACTGTCTGGGACACGATCTCGATTTGTTCGCCATCTTTTTGAACCACCACCCCTGTGGCTTTGCCGCCCTTGACCTTGATTGACAGTGCTGGACAGCGAACCCACACATCACCACCCATTCGCTTGATGGCGGCGACCATGGCATTGGTGAAATCGCCGCATCCTCCCGGTGGATAGGCCCAGGTCATCACTGCTCCCTGGGTGATGTGGCGGAAGAATTCACCTGCAGGCAATTCATAGCTGTTAACTCCGATGCCGCAGGTGAGAAAATGGAACAACTTCAAGATCAGGATATTGTTGGTATGTTGCCGGGCCCATTCATCCATGGACATGGAGTAAGAGGGTTCAGCCCAAGTGATGGCCTGCATCCAAGCCGAGTAGACCCGGTCAGCTTCGGCGTCATCATGAGCGGCCTCACCGATAAGAGCCTTCCACATGCCCTTTTGTGGGGCGATGAAATCCTTCCCCCTGATACGAAACCTGAATACCGGATCAGGAACGCGAAGTTCCAGCTCGGCGCCGACCTCCCGGCAGAGTTCTCCGTGAATTTCATCGCCGATCATTCCGGCTCCGGTGTTAAGCTTGAAGCCATGATGATCGAGCGTCTGGCATCGCCCCCCGGTAAACGGCAGCTTCTCAACAATCTGAACGCTATATCCTGCCTTCAACAAAAGGGCGGCAGAGGTGGTCGCCCCGACTCCGCTCCCGATGATAGCGACATCGCATTTGATCTGTTTCATGCCTGCACCTCATGGAGGGCGTCCATGGGACAGGTACCGACGCAGTCGAGGCACTCGGTGCACTTCTCTCGTTTCATCTCGATCACCCCGTATCCCTCCAGCGCACCGAACTCACAAAACGCGGTGCAGATCTGGCAGCCGATACATTCTTCCATATCGACAACGATCATGTGTTTCCTCCTTTTTGGGTTTTGAGTGTGCGTATGTAAGGGCTTTCCTTGGCTAATCGCGGTCTGGCGGCATGCGATAGTTCGCGACTGACGCATGCCACTCAGAAGCGTAAGAATTCAATTGTACTCCTTGCCGATCAATTCGCTCACCATGACAGTCTTCATTACCTGAGCCACGCCATTATCTCCAATCTCACGGCCAGACACATCCCTGCGTCGGTTTCGAAAACCGATTCAGCCCCCATCAGGCGGATCCTAACCACCATTCTTAACAGCCTCTAGGGGCAACCCCCGTGGAACTCTGCCCTGCCGGGTTGTTTAGATGACTTTCTCTTCTTTGAGCCTGCTGATATCCTCCCAACTGTATTCAAGAATGTTTTGAAGCACCTCTTCGGTATGCTCCCCAAACTCCGGTGAGGGCAACCTGATCGATGGCGTAGAGCCGCCGACGCGGATTGGGGTGACCATCATCTGAGTCCTACCGTAAGTGGGATGCTCAAACTCGGCTATGTAGTTATTGGCCCACACCTGCGTGTCTTCCAGCAAATCAGAGAAGGTGTTAACCGGCTCGACGACGAAATCCCCTTCACAACCCAGAATATCGAGCCATTCCGCCCGGGTCTTGGTTGCAAAGACCTCGTCCATAATGGCAATGCATTCGGCTGCATTCGCACTTCTCGCCCAAATATTCTCGAATCGTTGGTCTTTTTCCAGATGCTCCAAACTTGTAACCTTGCAAAAGGAAGGCCAGTATCGGTCTGCCTGAAGCATGCCCAACGAAATCCATTTGTCATCCTTGCACCTGTATTCGTTCCAGAACGGATTGGGCGTACTGGTCCTGGCGTGCCGCGGCACTTCTACACCCATTATCAACTTGGCATCAACATTCATACTAAGCAGATGCATCATGCTGCCGAGCAGCGAACACTCCACCTCCTGTCCCTGCCCAGTTCTCTCCCTCTTCAAGAGTGCGGCCACTATACCAAAAGCGGTCATTGAGGCTCCCATGTGATCGGCGATGGCACCGTTTATATAGCTGGGCGGAGTGTCCGGTTGTCCGATAATGCTCATAAGCCCGGATCTGGCTAATGCCAGCCTATCATAAGAGGCCCTGCCCGCATTTTGGCCATTGGATCCCCATGCCGAGCCCAGCGCGTATATCAAGAGGGGATTATATGTGGACAAGGTGGCGTAGTCAACGCCCAGTCGGATCGCTGCATTCATACGCAAGTTATGCACAAAGACATCCGACTTTCCCACCAGCTTGTATAGAATCTTCCGGCCTTCCTCCTTTGTCAGGTCTAGAGTGATACATTTCTTGTTGAAGTTGGCGTGCTCAATCATCACATTGCGCTCTGACCCACCCATTTCCAGCTTTGTCTGAGTGATACTTCCGCGCATAGGGTCGCCAGTGATCGGAGACTCTATTTTTATTACTTCCGCTCCCAGGTCTCCCAGCATCCTTGGGGCCACACTCTGGAACCAGGTGGTTGCGTCCAAAACACGAAACCCTTCAAGTGGCAAAGTCATGGAGGTCCTCCTCAATTGATTGTTTGTCACGGAGATACCGATAAACTTAAGATGGCTTCCCAGGCTGGGAGGACTTTGAGTTTTTCTTGATGGAAGACTCAAAGTCCTCCCGGAGACAATGCCGATAGTTCAGCAGACAAGGACTATTTCCCAACCGGAGTAAGCTTGCCATCTTTGAACTGCATCATATGTCCTGCGTTGGTGTGAGTGCCATCAGGATTGATTTTGAACGGCCCCCCTGGTGCATCATTCCACATCAGATTGCCCGAGCGGGCCGCCTTCGCTATATCCTCAGGCTTATCCGATCGGGCCAACTCTATGGCCTTCAGGGCCATCTCAGGAGCATAATACAGAACAGCATCGTTTGTACTGGGGTCACGTCCGGCTGTCTCCGGAAAGCTTTGCTCAAATTCTTGAGACCCCGCATAAGGCAACCCGGGCCCCCATACAACCCAATGGTAAGAGCCTTCGGCTCCCTTTTCCTTCAAGGCAGTGCCGCTTGAAGACACGCTGGAGCCGACAACCTTAATATCGCCCCAGCCGCCCAGTTCTGGCATCTGCTTGAACACATTAACATAGAAACTCTCAGTACCACCGCTATCTGCAATAAGGACATCGGGTTTTTCCATCCTGATGCGGGTAAGGAAGGACGAGAAGTCTATGGTGCCGGAAGTGACGTATTCTTCGTAGACAACCTTTATCCCGGCTGCATTGGCTATTCCCTTCATCTGAGATCCACGTGTACGTATCTCTTGCATATCCCCCATAAGAAAGCCCATTGTTTTAGGTTTGAGATCATTCACTGCAAAATCCATCACCATATTTGTGGCACTGGACATATTGGGATAGACGCAGCGTATGGTGTACGGCCTGTTGCTCAGATCCGCTGGGGTAGAACCTACACTGAACAACGGCACTTTAAGCTCTTCCGCGGAATCGGAGGAGGCCGTGAGAGCGGATGCTGTTGCCCCGCCATAAATCACTGCCGAAACTTTATCTTCCAGCACCAGTTTCTTATAGCCGGACGTATTATCGGCTACCTGAGTCTTGTCATCATACTTGATCCATTTGACGGGCCTTATCACTCCCCCGACATTAATGCCTCCCTTCTTCTCCAATTCCTTGTCCACCACCTTTAATACCCCGTCAACAAGGAGGCCCGCAATGCCTGCCGGACCGCTCCAGCTGCAAAGAACGCCGATCTTTATCGGCTCCTGGGAAATCGTCGGTGCAAGTGTTGTTGCCCCAGGAGTCGTTTCTGCAGGTGTTGTTGCCATCGATGCGGCGGATTCTACTTCATCATCGTCATCACAGGCGACCAGAGCAGGCATTAAAAGTGCCAGAACCAAGACTATCGCTGCCAGTTTGTACCATGGAATACTTCTGGTTCGCATCGCTGTCCTCCTTATAGTTTATGCTGTTACTCAGGTGTACACCGAATAGCATCCAAAGCAGGTTTTGTTGCGATGTCGTCTCATCCTGTGTCGTTTCACCTCCTCATTTTGATCAACTCCTCTGCCAAGGCTCCAGCACATCGACCGCTTATCCCTAACACATTTGACAATCGAGCATCATCACTCGGAGATTTCGGCAACTACCGCATTCCTCAATCTCTTCTGTGCAGCTAACTTTAACCCAGTCTCATGAAACCGACTCTTCCGCGTTGCCTCCTTTCAGGGCATATGCCCCTTGTTCAGGCCCAAGGGCTCAAGACTGCGGATTTTCCTTCTTCCCCCTGTTCTGGCTGGTTTTGGATTAGTTTCAGGTATGTGGCCTCCATAATTGCTATTGTTTTTCATGGAGACACCGATCAACTCAAGATGGCTTCTTGCGTGGGAGCACATTGACACCTTCTTGATAGAGGACTCAATGTGCTCCCACAGACATTCCCGATAGTTCAACGGAAAAACAACTACTCCCCAACCGAGATAAGCTTTCCATCCTTGACCTGCATCATATGGCCTGTGTTATTGTGAATGCCATCTGCAGTGATCGTGAACGGTCCACCCGGTGCATCCTCCCACAAAAAGTTGCCCGAGCGGGCCGCCTTCGCTATATCCGCAGGCTTATCAGAGCCGGCCAATTCTATGGCCTTCAGGGCCACGCTCAGAGGATAATACATATTAACATCGACTGTTTGGACGCGTTTCCCTAATACCGCCTCGTAGGCTTGCTCAAACGCTTTGGCCCCGGCATAAGGCAATCCAGGCGCCCATAGAACCCAATGATAAGAGCCTTCGGCTCCCGCCTTATTCTCTAAGGAATTCAAGGCATTGCCACCTGAAGCCGAACTGGGGCTCACCAACTTGATATTGCCCCAGCCGCCCAGTGCAGGCATCTGCGTGTAGAGATTGATATAGAAAGTCTCAGACCCTCCACTGTCAGCAAAAAGCACATCGGGATTATCCATCCTGATGCGGGTGAGGAAAGGGGAGAAGTCAACAGTTCCAGATGTAACGAACTGTTCGTAGACAACCTTTACCCCGGCTGCGCTACACCTTTCCTTCATCATGGATGTCCGGTCACGCGTCTCTTTCATGTCCCCCACAAGAAAGCCCACCGTCTTGGGCTTAAGATCCTTCAGCACAAAGTCCATCACCATCGTTGACGCACTGAACAGATTCGGCATCAAACAGCGTATGGTGTAAGGCCTGTTGCTCAGGTCCGCAGGGGTGGATCCTAAGCTGAACAATGGTACATGGAGTTCTTCCGCGGAATCGGAAGCGGCGGTAAGACTGGTTGCGGTTGCCCCACCAAAAACCACTGCTGATACATGATCATCTAGTACCAGCTTCTTGTAACCAGCCACATTATCGGCCACCTGAGTCTTATCGTCGTACCTGACCCACTCGATTGGCCTTATCACGCCACCAACATTGATGCCTCCCTCCATCTTCATTTCGTTGTCTACCAACTTAATTAAGGTGTCGGCCGTGGTGCCGGCGATGCTTGCCGGACCGGTCCACGACATAAGAATTCCGATCTTTACCGGCTCCTTGGAGACAGTCGCTGCAGGGGTTGTCTTTTCCAGCGTGGTCGTTGATGGCATTGTAGCGTCCTCTTCATCATCGTCATCACAGGCAACCAGAGCGGGCATCAAAAGTGCCAGAACCAAAACCATCGCTGCCAGTTTGTGCCATCGAATATTTCTGGATCGCATCGCTATCCTCCTTCACACTTTGTGCTTTACTCAGGTGTATACCGAATCGCATCCATAATCACGGCAGGTTCTGTTACGATGTCGTCTCATCCTATTTCTCTCACCTCCTCATTTTGATCGACTCCTCTGCCCAGAGCTCCAGCACATCGACCACTTATCCCTAACACCTTCGACAATCGAGCATCATCACTCAGAGATTTCGGCAACTACCCTATCCTCAATCTTTTCCCTTCAAAAATGTGCTTAACGGAAATATAGGAAGAATCAGACCTCTTTCTGCACCGTGCCAGTCCTTTTCGTCCGCCGGACAAAGATCACATCTCTCACCTCTCCTACAGCCCGTCCCTCGCCCACGTTCTCATGTGATTTTGGAGCATGGGAATATCCAAGACCCAGACTGGCACCTGCGCTACTCAACCTCCATCTACTTCTAGATCACTTCCTCTTCTTTGAACTTTGTTATATCCTCCCAGTCATACCCGCACACCTCAAGCAGGATTTCTTCCGTGTGTTGTCCGAAGTCCGGAGCGGGCCGGGTATGAGTTGCAGGAGTCTCACTGAAACTCACAGGAAAACCCATTCGCTTGATTTTCCCTAGGACCGGATGGTCATAGTCGCAAATATATTGGTTTGCCAACACCTGCGGATCGGAGGGCAGATCACATATGTTATTTACGGCAGTGGCGGTGACCTTCTCTTTCTGCAGTTTCTCCAACCATTTGTGGCGCGGCTCTTGGGCAAACACACCGTCCAGCAACTTGATGAGCTCTGAGCAATTTTGCCACCGTTTCTGCATGGTATCGAACCGGGGATCATTTTCCAATTCCGGTGCGTCGATGGCACGACAAATAGGCCCCCAATCGGTCTCTCGATGAGCTGCCAGCGCCATCCAATTCCCGTCTTTGCACTCGTAGAAATTATATGTAGGAGCAAACATACTTTCTCTTCGCAATCTCGGGGCTTCCTTGCCAGTGAGCAAAAAGATATCCAAATCCATAGCTAGCAGATTCATTGATGACGCAAGCAGGGAAGACTTCACCTCCTGCCCGATCCCGAATCTCTCTCTCGCCAGAAGCGCGGAAATAACCCCAAGGGCGATCATTATCCCCGCGGTCACGTCCGAAATGCCATGTGGCGGCCAGCAAGGCCCGGAGATCGATCCATATCCGCACGCCATAGTAATTCCGCTTCGAGCCGAACCCAAAAGATCGAACGAGGGCATTTCGCTCTCGGGCCCTTCGTCTCCAAAACTCGAGGTGCTGGCGTAGATCAACCTGGGGTTCACGGCACTCAGGTTTGCATAATCAAGGCTGAACTTCGTGACGATATCTCTCTGGAAACTGGTAACAAATACGTCAGAATTCTTGACCATGCGATAGATTATTTCCTTGCCCATTGGCTTAGTCAGATCCAGAGCCATGCCTCGTTTATTGCGGTTAACACGTTCAAAATGAGCATGGCGCCCCCCGGGCAAGGCTAATGGGAGCCCACGATCCGCACGAAGACCCCGATACTGATCTCCTACACCTCTTTGCTCTATGTGGCAGACGTCAGCGCCCAGATCTGCTAAAATCGCGGCTGCCTCAGGAACAGCATGCCACTGCCCCCAATCAACAACTCTGATCCCTTCAAGTATTCTTTTCACGATTCTCACCTCCTCCTGTTGTGCCTTGGAATGTATTAATCCGCCGAATCTAGGCGAGGCTGGAGCATCGTCCTCTAACGATACCAGTTTTGATCGTTATTCAAGTTCCAACTCCCATTGACAGGCGATGTCTTTAGGGCTTTTCCGTGGAGGCAGTAAGAGGGATTTGACTGTTATCCTTGGATTGATGGCATGCGCGTAATCCTCAAAATAGCCCTTCTCCAACGTATGACAGACGAGCTTCATTCGCTGCTCATCATTGTGTTTTTCAAAATGTTCAAGGGGGCCGCATCTCTTGAACGTCACTATGCCGTGATTTCTGTTCTTCATCTCAAAATCACACTCGCATATTCCAGCCATCCCTGGAGCCGTTTGCCAAACCTTGAAACATGTGGCGACATCATTTCCTGTAATATTCAGTGCTTCAGCACAGCGTTTGCTTTCCGCTACCGCGGATTTAGTCCAAGCCTCTTGGCTCAATTCCCAGGCAACCGACTCTCCGAACCTTTTGGCTACCAGTTGAAACCAATGGCTATCCATTTTGAGGTACATGAATGATGCTGCCAACCACATCTGGGTGATTGCGTCCTTGGAGAGATGCTGCGGTTTGAAATCTGCCTGGAATTCTCCGCTGTAGTCGCTCAACTCTGCCATTGTGCCCTCCTCTTCAAATGTATGCAGGCGTAATTCTTTCGCCCGGCAGTGCAACTGATCGTCAGATTATGCACAGTTAAGTATCTGTAGCCGAAGGGTTGCGTTTACTGTTGAAGCTTCCATTCCCATTGGCAACAAGGAGTTTCATCCTTGCTCTTGCGGGGAGGCAACTTGAGTGGCGTCACTTTTATGGCGGCATTGAAATAGTTGGCATGGGCCTGGAACGTGGGTTGTTCCAGTTCGTGGCAAATTCTGAAATCTCTCCCTTCCCCTTCTCTCTCGAAGTAGAAGAGGGAGGGACAGCGGTTGACCGTCACAATGGCGTAATTCGGATCTTTGAGATCAATAGTGTAATCGAAGAACCCCATGGTGAAACCAGGACTGAGCCGGAGTGCCTTCAGGCAGGCGGCTACATCATTTCCCTTAATGTTCATCGCTTGGGAAATTCTCCGGGGATCGTAGGTGTAGCACTTATCCCAGACAATCAATTCGCAAGCCATGGCTTCGTCATCGCCATGCCTCTGTTTTATTAGTGAATACCAGTATCCGTCAGTGGCCAAGAATATTCGGGCATACTCGTCCAGCAGCCTGATGAGAGCTTCCTTGGAAAAATCCTCAAATTTCAGGTCCGGTTTGAAATGCCCGCTGTAGTCTATGAGTTCTGGCATGTCATCCTCCTTCAGCTGTGTTTATCGCCTGGCTCTGAGGGCAACTACCCTGAAAAGATGACTGGTCGCCATGAATCTGGACTGCTGTCACGGGGTGTTTTCTGCACCCAATCGGTTTTCGTTACTCAACATCGATCCTGGTGCGTCTTTGTCAATCTCTTATCTAATCAGTCCGAATGGGCATTTGGCTCCTGGCATGTAGAACACCGTCTCGGTGTCCAAAACACCTGCCGATCCTCTCAAATCATTCCGAATGAAATAGGAGAGATCATTTGCATTGGGAAAGATTGCTAATATCAGCAACTGAAAGCTGCCGGCGGTTATTGCCAGATGGTTAACCCGCTTGTCGGGAAGAAGCCTGTCCGAGAGAGCGATAATCGCTCCTGGTTGGACCTTCACCAAGATTGCGACCTGTACGTCAAAACCAAGGGCCAGAGGATTGGCAACGCTGACCACATGCAAGATATTGTCATCGAAAAGGGCCTGCAACTTTCGGCCGACGGACAACCGGCTAAGGCCAAGTTTCTTGCTCAGATCAATAATGCTCGCCCTGGGCTGCAACGTTATCTCTCTAATCAGCCTCCGCTCATGCGGATCAAGCTTCCTCAAATTGGCCTCCCTGGGGCCTGTTTCCTCACCCTTCAGGTACCGCCATGAGTCCTTGACCATCTTCAATACAATCATGGTTTCAAAGCCATCCACATCGGGGTTGCTGCCCATTTCCTGAGTCATAAACAGCAAGAGTTCCTGTAAATTGCAGAAAGTCGCCGGCAGAAATACCTGGTAGCGGCCGGTGGTAGCGATAACGGCTCGCGCAGATGGGAGTTCTCTCAGATAATCAGCCACATTGTTAGCTTTTCCGGGCCGGGTGTTGATTCCGATCACTGCCATCAGTGGAAACCCCAGAGCCAGCCAATCCGGAATCGCCACAATGCTGATCATCTCCGCATCAATGAGCCGTTGCATTCTGCGCCGGACGGATGGAGGACTGATGCCGAGCTTCGCACCCAGTTCAGCATTGCTTTGTCTGGCATTGACTTCCAGCTCTCTGACCAGCATCAAGTCCAGCTCGTCGATCTTCTCTGCCGGGGATGGTTGCATATCCTTCATTTCAATCACAGGGACTGCGCATGTTGAAAACTATATTGCCATATCGATTGTTGATATGATAACATATAGCTGATTTGAAATGCAATACGGCATATTTATAATCATTACGAAAATATAGTCCCGAAAATAATTCTATACTGCTCTTAAATTTTTGACGATGCTACATGCTACAATAGTAGAAACGACAAGGAGGTGATCCGTGCGCAAACTGAGCAGACTGTTTGAGCCGATCATGGTAGGGAATGTGGAGCTGAAAAACCGTCTGGTCATGCTAGGCATGTCAACGGGGCTCGCGGATAATTATAGGGTAGGCGATCGGCTGACCGGGTTCGTCAGGAGATCTGCAAGCGGCGGAGTTGGTTTGATCACGCTGGGTTGCTGTTATCCCTCTGACTTCGATTCGACTCAGCCGCTCTACACTGCTACTCCTATGGGTGTTGGCTTGTGGAGTGATGAATTCATCCCTGGACTGCGCACTTTGACGCAGGCAGCTCATGATAATGGCGCCAAGATATCCTGCCAGATGTTACTGAACTATGAATGGAGGCTTAGCAAGGATGCGCCCCTGGAGGCGGTCGGACCATCAGAAGGGCCAGGAGGACCGGGAGTTCGTCATGTCAGAGAATTGACAATTCCAGAGATTCACCAAATCGTTGAGCACTTTGGGGAGGCTACCAGAAGAGCACGAGAAGCTGGGTTTGATATGGTAGAGTTCCATGCAGGAATAGGCTACTTCATCAACCGCTTCCTGTCGTCTTATTCAAACAAACGGACCGATGAATACGGGGGAGACATTCAAAAAAGGTTGCGTTTCTTTCTGGAAATCATCGATCTTGCCAAGAAGAAGGCAGGCAACGATTACACCTGCATATGCCGCATCTCAGCTGATGAGTTCATGGACGGGGGTAATACCATTGAGGATACCAGGCAGATAGTGCCTGTGCTGGAGAAGGCAGGCATTGCCGCTTTTAATGTGCAGATGGGGTGGCATGAAAGCACGAAACCGATGATCCAACAGTGGGTGCCGGCCGGGGCTTTCGTCTACGCGGCGGAAGAAGTCAAGAAGCTGACCAGTCTACCGGTAGTTGCCGCCTACAGGATTGACGACCCAGTTCTAGCTGAGGAGATCGTAGCAAAGGGGAGAGCCGATCTTGTGGGCATGGGGAGAGCTCTGCTCGCCGATCCCGAATTGCCCAATAAAGCCAGAGAGGGGCGTTTTGAGGATATCCGCCGTTGCCTGGCTTGTTGCCGGTGCATCGAGACCGTCATGGCAGGTAGCCCCGTGGTTTGCAGCGTGAATGCAGGGCTGGGAGTAGTAGAGACACCAAAGCCTACCCCGGAGAGCAAGAGAGTTGTTGTCATCGGAAGCGGGCCTGCCGGAATGGAGGCGGCCAGGGTGGCAGCGATGCGAGGTCATAAAGTAATCCTCTGCGAGAAGGATCAAAGACTGGGCGGCCTTATGATATTGGGAGCCGTCTTGAACGATAAGCTTGAAAACCTGGTCAAGTGGATGAGCAAACAGGTGAAGATTCTGCCTATCGATATTAAGCTTGGAACTGAGGTAACCCCGGCCCTGCTGGAAAGCATGAAGCCGGATGTGCTGATTGTAGCTCCCGGCGGTGAGGCCGTCACCTTGGAAGTGCCTGGCATCCGGGGCAAGAATGTGATTGCCGGTTATGATATCAAGAATCTGTTAAACGGAATCTCGCCTGGAAAAGGTATCCTGTGGGGGCTTAGCGCTGTTGTTGCCAAACGCGCCGGCGGCCACCCTTCGCTGATGAGGATGTTCATGGGCATGCCCTTTCCGATCGGAAAAAGGGTAACCATTATCGGCGGGCAATTTGCAGGTTGTGAGCTTGCTCTCACCCTGATGGAAAAGGGCAAGAAAGTCACCATTCTGGAAGAATCCAAACGTCTGGGTTCAGATATCGGGTCAGCCTCAAGATGGGTAGAACTGGACATGCTGAAAAAGGGCGGGGTCAAAATGGAAACCCTGGTCAAGGTGAAGGAGATTACAGATAAAGGGGTCAGGGTGATTCGTGCAGGGGGTGGCGAGGAGTTCTTCGAATCGGATACTGTGATATTGGCACTGGGGCTCAGGAAAAACTCTACTCTGGTCAACGGGCAAGAGGGAAAACTCCCTGCTGTTTATTTGATCGGTGATGCCACAGGGGACAATGCGGTTAAGAGAATCAGCGGGGCCATCGCTTCGGGATTTGAAATCGGCAACACTATTTAGTGGGGGAACGTTTCAACGTGCCCCTAAATGAGGAGGGAATCATGAACTACGAGACAGTCCTCCTTCAGAAGGAAGACAAGGTAGCAACAATTATCCTGAACCGACCTGAAAAACTGAACACGATGAGCCCCGAACTGATGTCTGATTTGACGAAGGCAATCGGCGAGGTGGAAAGGGATGATGAAGTCAGGGCGGTCATCGTCACCGGAGCGGGCAGGGCCTTTTGCGCCGGAGGAGATGTGCACAAACTCCTTGCGCCTTCCAGAGATCCGTTAAAGATTATGGGGCTTGCCCATGATGGGGCCAAGATGGTCTCCGCCATGCGGAACCTTCCCAAGCCGCTGATCGCGGCAGTCAACGGCCCCGCCATAGGGGGAGGTTTCAATATTGCCCTTGCCTGCGACATCATCATCGCGGCTGAAAACGCCAGCTTCTGCTCTGCCTTTGTCTTGTTGGGATTGCACCCCGACACCGGAGGAATATATTTCCTGACCCGGCTGGTTGGCACTGCCCGAGCCTGCGAATTGATCTTCACAGGGAAGACCATAGGTGCTGCGGAAGCGGAGAGAATCGGTTTAGTGAACCACGTGGTTCCTGCAGATAAGTTGGAGACGACAGTCAGAGAACTGGCAACCCGATTGGCCAACGGCCCGTCAATGGCAATCGGTCTGGCCAAGGCTTCCATCTATCAATCATTGACCATGGATATGGCCTCAGTGCTGGAACTTGAGGCCAGGTCTGTCGGTATGACACTTGCCACTGAAGATGCCAATGCCGCAATAGACGCATTCCTGGAGAAAAGGAAGGTTGTGTTCAAAGGAAAATGAAAATCGTAGCAGTATTAGGGAGTCCGAGGAATGGCGGCAGCAGCGACACACTGGCTGAAGCATTTCTCAGGGAGGCGGAGCAACTCGGAGCGCAGATCGAACGATTCCGGCTGAGCAAGCTGAATTACAGGGGATGTCTGGGATGCGGCCGCTGCAAGACCGATAGCCAAGAATGCATCCAGAGGGATGACTTGACCCCCGTCCTGCAGGCCGTCCGCCAATGTGACGCTCTCCTTGTTGCATCGCCGGTCTATTTTCTGGATGTATCTTCACAGACGAAGGGGTTTATCGACAGGTGCTATTCTTTCTGTGAGCCTCACATTGTCGGCAGTCCCTCCCGGAGCAAACTGCCAAAAGGAAAATCCATTGTATTTGTAGTTACCCAAGGAGCCGACGCGGAATCTTTCGCCGATCTCCCCCAGCGATACCGATTCGTCTTCGATATGATCGGCTTTGCCCCCGTACACGTGATCCGTGGCTGCGGGCTCGGGTTCAAGAAGGATGCCGTTGCCAGGCGCGAAGACTTACTGAAAGAGTCCCGGGAAACGGCTCGCAAGGTCATTCAAAACATGAAACCACTGGAAAAGTGAAACTGCACCTTATCGGTGACGCTGCTGGAGCACGGAGGATTTCTGATGCTATTCGCGAGGGCTGGGAAGTCGGCTGCTGGATATAACCAGATAGTTTTCTCCGGGGCAACAACGTTGCCCCGGAGAAGCTTTTCTTAATTATAGTCTAGTCTTTCTCGTATCTGGCTCTGCCCATTCTCCATGCCTTCGGGGCCTTCTTGTCCCGGAAGTACATGGCTTCCTTGAGTCCCATATCTCTTCTGTATTTGAGGAAGTTGAACTCGTTATCGGCATAGGAGAGGTTGGTGAACCAGCCGTGGCCGGTCCAGGACTGGACGAAACTCAGGCCGTAGCCGCGGTTTTCCAAACCCTGTTCAATCAGGCCATGGCCCATGCAAATGCCGTCCATCGGCAGCAGGTTGATTGCCTGAACATATTCGTCGGTTGTCTTGCGCAGATCTTTCTCATCCACAACCTCTGTGCAAAGGCCGTTGCGGGACATGTCCTCAGCTACCATCGGCTTGGCGGTGAGGATACATTCCTTCGCCTTCTTGACGCCCAGATTCTCGATGAGGATATTGGTGTTGCCGAAAGGTCCAAGATACCGATAAGCCGGATGGGTGAAAAGGGTCCCTTTCGCGGCAATGACGATATCGGCGACCAAGGCATTGGTAAAATGCTGGCCGTAGCACAATCCCCTGACCTCGAAGATGCTGGTCTTCATTCCGCGGTGAATGGCCTGCTCAATACCCCTGTTTCCGAAAACCACATCCCTATCCGGAATCATGCGCGACATCTGGGTGGGGCGCTTCTGTGTTTCTTTCGTTTTGCCATCGCCGTATCCGATGTATCCGCCCAACTCATTGGCGTCATTGCCGCCGCCGAAATCGGTCCCCGGGTCGCATGCCAACACATAACTCTTAACTTGATCGTTCTTGTTGACGTTCTCGTAGATGAACTCGGTCAGCCAGCGCCAGAAGGCGATGGGCATGGAGTTCTTCTTGTCCGCATATTTCTCGACGATCCTGACCGACTTGACCTCGGGCTGCCACTGGACATCTACCATGTCCTCGTAGAGGATGCTGTCCACATTGTTCGTGTGGTGTTTGAAGAGTATTTTCCTTTCTTCTGCCATTAGATTCCTCCCTTTTTATTTTTACGGCAAAACTTTCTGCTAACGCCACTCTTTTGGCGATATGCATTCCTTTACTTTTCTTTTTTCAGTCCGGCAGCTGCCTCGGTGGGTTTTCCGGCCAGAGACACTGAGTAGCAAGCCATCGATGTCTCATAGGCGATTCCCTCTTTCAGTCCCTGCGTCCACCCTGCGTTGATCGCTTTCTTGGCCGCCTGTATCGTAGCCGGGTGTTTCTTGGCGATTTCCTGAGCCAGCTTCTTGACCTCCGGCATCAATTGTTCCCTGGGATATACATGATTAACCAGCCCGATTCGCAATGCTTCCCTGGCATCAATCCTGCGAGCGGTGTAGGTGAGCTCTTTGGTGTATCCCGGACCGATAATTTTCGGCAGACGCTGGGTACCTCCGATATCGGGAATCGTGCCGATATTGACTTCAGGCAAAGAGAAGAGAGAATTTTCTGCCGCAATCCTTATATCGCAGCACAGAGCTAATTCCAATCCTCCGGCAAAGCAATACCCGTGTATTGCCGCGATCACAGGCACGACGAGATCTTCATAAAGGGTGAATATCCTGCCCATGTTGGTAAGTCTATCGGCAGCGTTGCGATGAACCCGACCTGCTGTCGGCAGTCCACCTTCTGCCACAAATGCTTTTACGTCCAAACCGGGGCTGAAGGCTTTATCCCCAGCTCCAGTGAGTATAACTACGCTTATTGCGGGGTTATTGGTTATATCCAGAGCGGCCTTCTCAAGCCCTGCAAAAACATCGGAGTCAAGGGCATTTATAGCGTCGGGACGATTCAGAGTGACGGTGGCAATCGCTCCCTCGACTTCTAAAAGCACTTTGTTATCCATGTATCCTCCTCGTTTGGCTCACTCACATTGCCACATTCACATCAGCTGCCTGAGATACACCTCGGATAGCAATGTCGGTGAAAATGTCGGCAATCTCATCCGGGCCGCGCTGGCCTTCGGGATGATACCACGCCGCCACCGAATTCGTCGTGGCTACCAGTATCATAGTAACGATATGGGTATCGCAAGGGCGAAAAACACCCTCCTGTACCCCTTGATCCAGAATCAGCCGGAATCTCTCGATATATGCCCTCTGCAATTGTCTTAACTCGTCTTGCTGTTCACGTTCAAGATTGCGCAACTCAAACCCCAGGCCAGCTTCATCACGTCGTTCCAGAAAGAAAATCATGTGATTATTGAGGAATCTGCGCATCTTGTCCATAAGGGTCACTTCATTTTTCAGAGCGGAATCGGAGGTTTCTATCAGATCAAGAACGGCCTTTTTCATGATGGCGTAGAGTATCTCGCCTTTGCTTCGGTAGTAATAGTACAGCGCAGCCTGCTCCACCCCGACCGAAGCCGCCAGATCTCGCATACTTGTACCGTGGTAACCTTTGGTGAAAAACAACCGCGCGGCAGCCCGATAGATTTCCTCTTGCCTGGTCAGTTCCTTTTCCATCTATTGCTCGTCCTGCAAGCGAATCCTCTATTGGCACACTTTCAGTTCCGGTGCAATTCTCGGTGCATCAGATGCAGTGGGGAAGTGATTTATTGAACACTCATTAAATTGCAACCACTAGATTACACCATATTTCCTGAGCGGTGTCAATGGATTATTTAGATCGTTGACTTGCAATTTGAACCCATGATAAAATCTACGCAATTCAATATTATCTGCTCTTCGAGCCGTACACCTAAACCACGCTGGCATGGGGTCACGGCCGGAGAATTCTCGCCAGAGCACGAGCGAGGATTCCAAGGGTAACTTGCGGAAACGGAGATGCCTCCCAGATTCGGAAAGGAGAGAAGTGAACTTCAACCACAAGTCAGTTTGTGGAGTGGGTGGTGTGGCCTTGGTAACAATCTCTTTCCCCGTTTCCTTTTTTCTTGATTGGCTGTTTTCACTAGTTAAAGTACAGAGCTCCATCGAATTCCGTAGGCTACTCCTCTATTTCAGAACGGAGGTGTTATGAGAGACTTCCTGTTTCCGACTATCGAGCTAACACGACGTGACTTTCTCAAGGTGGCCGGTGGAGCGGCTGCACTTCTGGGGCTCAGCCAGGCACTCACTCCCCAGATGGCAAAAGCACTGGAAGAATCTATCGGCAAGCCGGCCGTCATATGGCTGGAAGGACAGGATTGTACCGGATGCTCGGAGTCCTTTGTCAACAGCCTCGAACCTGTAACCACATCCATACTATTGAACAGTATCTCCTTGCGCTACCATGAAACGTTGATGGCGGCATCGGGATATCATGCGGAAGGAGCCCGGCAGGAGACCATCAAGCAAGAGAAAGGCAAATATATTCTGGTGATCGAAGGGTCGATCCCGCTAGCTGAGGACGGCAAATATTGTGTCATTGCGGGAGCACCCTTCAAGGAAATCGTCCGGGAAACAGCAGCCGATGCAGCGGCGATTATCTGTGTCGGATCTTGTGCCACATACGGGGGCATTCCGCGATCCGGCCCAACCGATGCCGTTGGGTACTTATTCCGGGGTACCCAGAAGCATCACGAATATGATGATGTCACCGGCAACAAACCGGTAGTGAATTTGCCCACCTGCCCGGTTCATCCGGAACGGTTGGTGGCGACGATTGTTCACTACCTGACCTTCGGCACCATCCCTCCGCTCGATCATTTCCTTCGCCCCAAAGCCTTCTATGGTTTTAACCAACATGATAACTGCGAACGCAGAGGTCAATTCGAGGCGGGCCGCTTTGTCACTGATTGGGGAGACCCTTCTCAACAGGGCTACTGCCTCTACATGAAGGGATGCCGCGGCCCTGTAGCCAATCAGGATTGCTGGAAGCGGCGCTGGAATCAGCGGACCAATTATTGCATTAAGGCCAACACGCCATGCGTTGCCTGTTCCGAACCTGAATTCTTTGAATGGTTCAGTCCGGTCTATGAACGTCAGTACGATATTTCCGTGCCGGGAATTGGGCGAGTGGATATCGATAAAGTAGCGGCATCTGTGGCTGGCGCCACGGCGGCAGGTATTGGCGTGCACATGCTGGCCAGCCATATTAAGGGAAAACGGGATGATTCTTCTGCAGACACTGAACCCAAAACAGAAGCGAAGGAGAGCTAAAATATGACACGTATTGTCATTGACCCTTTGACGCGCATCGAAGGCCACCTCAAGATTGAAGTGGAGGTGGAGAACGGGAAAGTCGTTGACGCCTGGTCTGCCGGAATGATGGCTCGAGGCTGGGAAGTGTTGCTCAAGGATCGAGACCCCAGGGATGCGCCCTACCTCAGCAGCCGTGTCTGTGGAGTGTGTGAAGGCGTACATACGGTGGCTTCGGCTCAGGCTCTTGATCATGCCTTTGGCGCCGAAATCCCTGAGGCAGGCCGGATCATGCGCAACCTTTTCTGCTCCGGCCTCTACATGCACGATCACTTCATTCATTTCTATGTCCTCTCGGCGCTGGACTATCTGGATATCATGGCAGTGGCCAGTTATAACGGGAGCGATCCCGGTTTGAGAGCGCTGCGAGACAAGATCGCGGCGTTAGCCAAGAACAAGGACACCTCTCCTTTCACACCCCGATACAAACTGGATGAGTTTTGCGTCACCGATCCCGAAACAGTTACCACGCTGGTGTCACATTATGTCAAGGCTGTGGAAATGAAGGCCAAATCCTCCAAGATGCTCAATATCATTTGCGGCATCCAGCCGAACCCGGCCACCATCATGGCGGGCGGTTGCACGGCAACCCCTTCAGTCGAGGAACTTCGGGAATTCCGGACTCTATGGGAAGAGCAGCTGGATTTCGTCGAGAATGTCTATCTCAAAGACGTGATCGCTGTGGGCACGGGGCCACTGTTGCCGCTGGCGCTGAATGGATTCGGCGGAGATATGAATCCAGACTATCACGGCAACTATATGTGCTACCCGATGTTCCCGCAGGATAACCCGGCCAGTGAAGCCGATTATTCTTTCGGCGGCAGCAACCATCTGGTCAAAGGCGGGGTCATCTTTAATACTCAGTTGAATGCGACGGGGGCAGTGGATTACGGGAAAATCACAGAGTCGGTAACAACCTCCTGGTATGATTATCCGGCGGGAGTGGATAATCTCCATCCGAGCGAAGGCCTAACCAAATTCAACCCCAACAAGCCAGGTGCTTATTCGTTTATCAAAGCGCCTCGGTATGATGGACAACCGATGGAGGTTGGCCCACTAGCCCGTGGTTTGGTCAATCAATTCCCAGAGCTAATGGATTTAATCAACGCCGGTGCCAAGCCGGGAGCGATAGCTCGCCATTTCTGTCGAGCTATCGAGTCTAGAGATGTGGGAAGGGCTGGGCTGGCCTGGATCGATCGCCTGATTGAGCTGGCTTCCAAGGGCCCAATCGTCGGTATGAATGACAAGAAGGTTCCAAGGTCCGCCAGAGGAATGGGGGTCTGGGATGCGCCCAGGGGAGCGCTCGGCCACTGGATTGAGATCGAAGACCACCGCATCAAGAATTACCAGCTGGTGGTGCCGAGCACGTGGAACGCTTCTCCTCGCGATGAGAAAAGCGTCAGAGGAACCTATGAGCAGGCCCTGATCGGCACGCCGGTGCCGGATGTGGATAACCCGATTAACCTGGTGCGCATCATCCGCTCGTTTGACCCTTGTTTGGCTTGTGCCATTCACCTGATCGATCCGGAGACAAACGATATCAAGGTCTACAAGGTGGCTTAGGGGGAACATGATGGCTGATTTACAAACGCAACTGAGCAGACATCCGATCGCATTTCGTATCCTTCACGAGATCATGATGATCTCCATCTTCCTGCTGATCGTCACCGGATTTTACATCCATCGTCCTTTTGTTGAAGGCGGCGGATTCCTGATGACCACAGCCCGGGGCGTACACTATTTCTTCGCGGCGATTCTCATGGTCACTGCAGTTACGCGCATTCTGTGTATGTTCATCGGGAAGAACCGGGATTGGCGATCCTTCCTTCCGACCTGGTCCGATTTCAAACTGCTGCCGGGCTTTCTCCTTTATTACGCCCTGATTGCCAAAGAACCAAAGCTCAAAAAGAAGTACAACCCGCTGCAGATGATCTCCTATTCCTTTGTTTTTGTGATGGTCCTCTTCCAGATCGTCAGCGGCTTTGCCATCCAGTATCCCAATGGCTGGCTGCAATGGTTCAACACCGGCCTCTTCAATAATGTTGTTCAGGTGAGGATGGCGCATTACATCGTGAACTGGGCATTCGTCTTGTTCATCATGATTCATGTGTATTTGACCATCCGGGAGTCCTTCCATGAAGTGAAGGAAATGCACCTGCTTGCCAAGTCCGAAGAGGGCCATCCCGGCGGCAAGGAGCCAATTCATTCATGACGAAAGAGACCGGTCAGCAAGCAACTCTGATATTAGGGTTGGGCAATGTGCTCATGGGCGACGAAGGCTTTGGCGTCCATGTTGTTCGCCGATTGAAGGGGATTGATCTGCCCGGCAATATCAGGGTCGTGGAGGGAGGTGTAGGTGGCTTTGGACTGCTGAATCACCTCGATGGTGTTGAAAGGCTGCTCATAATCGATGCGATGATGACCGATTCACTCCCCGGGGAACTGCTGATCGTCAAGCCGGGCCCAAATCTGACAGAACCTTCAAAAAGGGTCCTTTCCTTTCATCAAATCGGAGCGCTGGAACTGGTGGCGATGGGTCAGTTGCTCGGCTATGAACCGCAGACTTCATTCATGGTTACCCGGCCGGAACGAATAGAGATGGGCATGGAATTATCGCCGTCTGTGGAGAAAGCGGTCGGTCGTGCAGCCAGGCTGATAGAGGAAATGTGCCGGGGCGATTTTGCCATGCTGGAAAGGAGTGAAAATTCATGCACACTGTAACGTTCATTACTGTGGCCATATTTATGTTGATTGCCGCTGTCTTCTCAATCTTTGCGTTGGTTAAATTATCAAGAAACGATGCCGGAGCGAAGAGTACACTGACCGCAGGATTTGTTTTCGCGCTTTTCGGCGTTATGTTCGGCTCGCTGTTCTTCCTTGTCGGTGGGAACTGAATTGCCGGTGCGGGATTGAGAACGGAGCCACAATACAAAGCCGACTGAGAAGAAAGCTGATCCTATAGTCTGGCCAACAAATCCGGGCGGTTGCTGGCCACCCCATCGAAGCCCATCTTTTCCAGCTGACGCATCACCGGCAGGTCGTCCACAGTCCAGGCAAAGACCCGGTAACCAGCCCGATGGGCTGCGGTTACCGCCTCCGGGGTGATGAACTGATACCGCAGCATGACCGCATCGGCATGAGCGGCTGCAATGATCCCTTTGATACGCCAGGGCAGGATATGCCGGATGATCTGACTTGCGACCGGTGTCAAGTATCGTTTTCGCGGGGGATAGGAAAGTCCGAGGGATACCTCAGGGGCCAGCATTTTGAGCGTCCGCAGGCTGGATGGAATCACCGAACTGATGATCACATCGCTCAGGACTTTGTGTTGTCTGAGTACTTCCAGCACCTCGCCTTCGTATCCCGTTTCCTTCAGATCGACGTTCATCTGTGCCCGGCCTTTGAGCAACGAGACGGCTTCATGCAATGTTGGGATGACCTCGCCATGGCCAACGTCAATCCCTCGCAGCTCCATCAACGAATGATCCCGCACATTGACTCGAACTCCTGTGCTCGCCGCCATATACGGATCATGGATAAGCACCAGTGCGTCGCGGCAGCGGCGCACGTCGAATTCAACCATGTCTACTCCGAACTGGAGGGCCAGCTCAAAGGAGCGCAATGTGTTCGGAGGCGCATACACTCCCGCCCCTGTGTGTCCGATACGCAATATCTTCGCCATACATCATTTCTGTGATCGACGCCACTTCACTGTTCTCTACTACTTGTTGGGATGCTCTGATTAAGTTCTGATCAACCCCCTTGCCCCCAATCTTGGGGGAGGAAGGGGGTCTGGGGGACACCCCCAGACCCCCGGCAGGAAGTATCCTGCACCACTTAATCAGAGGTTCCCTTGCTTACAAGGACGAACGTGACACTCTCCGTTCGTGGTGAGCCTGTCGAACCATAAAAGGAGGGCTTCTTTCGACCTGCGCCAATATTATGTCAACTACATGGCGGAGCCTCTCTCATTTAAAAACACCTTCATCGGTCAGTCTTTTGATCTCGTTTTCGGACATCCCCAGCAGTTGCCCATAGACATAGTCATTATCTTCGGGAATCCGACCGGTTGGTCCGAACGTGCAGGGTGTCTCCGAGAAGTTGACGGGTACCGGCATTGCCAAAGAGGGGCCAGCAAAAGAAGCGTCCCGATCAAAAGGATAAACCGGATACATCGTTTCCTGATAGAAGTTCCTCTGTTTTAAGTGAGAACTTTCAACAAGATCGGAACACTTGGAGACGATCCCTGCAGGTATTCCGCCTTTTTGCATTTTCTCCATTATCTCCTCGGCACTTTGGCTCATGCTCCACTCGGAAATCAACTGATCCAGATCGGCGGCATTTCGGATTCTGCCGGCCAGGTCAGCGAACTTGGTTTGCTTTGTCCAAGCCGGATTGCCGAGGATGGTGCAGAGAGCTTCCCAGTGTTCATCGGTGGAAGCGGCAATGACGCACCATCGATCATCACCTTTGCAGGGATAGGCTCCATGAGGAGAAGCGAACGGGGATCGATTGCCGATCCGATTGGCCACGCGGCCATTGGCCAGATAGTCCATGATCTCAACGGCAAAACAGCTGATGGACATCTCATAAAGCGGAACCTCAATGAACACACCTTGTCGCGTACGTCGCCTCTTGGCAAGAGCTGCTACCGCCAGAAAGGACATATAAGTGGCCGAATGGAAATCAGCAAATGCCGTTCCATTCCATGTCGGTGGCCCGTCAGGGAAACCGGTCATGTGAACCAGGCCGGCCATGGAGGTCAAGGCTGCTCCGTAAGCCTTGTTCTTAGCGTAAGGCCCCTCACTTCCCATGGCCGAACCCCACACCATAACGATGTCCGGTTTGATTTCCCTGACCGATTGGTAATCCAGCCCGAAGTTACGCAGCGCCTCATGGCCGATATTGGAGATCAGAACATCACACTTCTCTATCAGTTTGCTGGCCACTGTCTTGCCTTCAGGGGTGTGCAAATCCAAAGCCACATGCCGTTTTCCTGCCTCAAAATCGGGGACGACGCTCCCTGCAGGCTCAGGCCCTCCTCTCCATGAAGAATCAATTGCCTTAGAAGAAGAAACCCTGATCACCTCGGCTCCCTGACTTGCCAGTATGCGACCGCAGAGAGGAGTGGCGACATATAGGCTTACCTCAAGAACTCGTACTCCGTTCAATGTGCCTTTGGTCATCTTCTCTCCTTCTGATTGACCCCTATATAACCCCGGCGTGTCGTAGCGTGAGTAATTCATCCTTTGTCATTCCAAGTTCCCCGGCGTACACTTCATTATTGTGTTCACCGAGAAGAGGGGCAGTTCGCTGCAAGTTCCAACCTCTTATCCCATCCAGATACAGAGGCGAACCGATATAGCTCAACCGGCCTGCCACCGCGTGGTCTGCTTCGACGAAAAAGCTTCGGTGAGTCAGTTGAGGACAACGGGCTATATCCTCGGGTGTGTTGACGGGCAAAATCACAAAGCCTCTTCTCAACCCCTCAGCAAAGAGCTCTTTCTTCCCAAAACGTCGGACGAAACGGCTCACGAAGCTCCTTACAATATCTGCAACGTGCTTACGGCTGTATACCGGCCCTTTGTACATGGGATCAAGCAGTTCATCCCCTCCACCCCAGTCACTTACCAACTGAGCGAACGTATCCCATTCTGCAGCGGACGCAAGGCAGAGAAAGACCCATCCGTCTTTACACTCGTAGATGCCCCAAGGTTCCGCAGCAGGTCTGTTGTTTCCGCTACGGACCATGTTTATATTCTCCAGGCTCCAGAACTGATGGGCCAACTTATCTTCCACAAAGGTGATAAGCGCCTCCTGTATCGAAATGTCTATATATTGCCCAACCGCGGAGACCTCTCGATGGTACAGGGCCATCATGATGGCGGATGCTGCATATAAGGCTGCCGGTGGAAAAGACTGACTGCCTCCCAATTTCAACGGGGGACCATCCGGATTTCCGCAGATTTGCATTACGCCAGACATGGCCATGCTGATCAGGTCTGTGGATTGATAGTGGTGAAGAGGCCCTGATTGTCCGAATGGAGTGATCGAAGCCATCACCAGCGCCGGATTGATCACTTTGAGCGCTTCGTAATCCAGCCCCAGGTTTTTGAGGTATCCGGGGGGGGAAGTCTCCAGCAGAACATCAGCCTTCCGAACCAGTTTCTTGAGAATGGCCTGCCCATCCGTATGTTCGAGGTTCAACGTGACGCTTCGCTTGTTGGTATTGTTGTGCAAAAAAAAGAGACTCTTGTCCAGATGGGGATCGTCATGGACAAACGGTGGCCATCGCCTGGTCCTGTCACCCTCTGGAGGCTCCACCTTGATGACATCTGCCCCCAGGTCAGCAAAGAGCTTGCTGCAATGGACCCCCTTCTCATCGGCGAGGTCAATCATTCGGAATGCGCCCAGCAATGTTTCCTCATGCGTCATTTTCTGTTGGACTCCTTCCTGAGCAAGTCGATTACATCCATCCCCGTCAGGCCGACATTCTTCCCCCTGAAGTATATCATCCATCTTCGATAAATCGAAAGCGCCTGGCATCGGTCATCCTGATGCCAGGCGCAGATTAGCCTCCGGTGGTTATTTATACCATTTGAAGGGTTAGAGTGATGAGTGGTTATTCTGCTTATGTTGCCGAGGCGCTCCTTCGATGGCGAGGATCGGCCAGTAGATCGAAAGCAGTCAATGCTTGAGCGGCAATCACAATTTGTCCGGCACCAGGTTGAACTTGTACCCCTGTTTACGCAATGCGTCACCGATGGCAGCCAGATCGCTGGCCTCGACGTGAACGGCAAATAGTTTCTCGACTTCCCTCCCCGGGGGGACGGTCATCAGAGTGACGATCCTGGCATGATGACTGTTGAGGACTTGGATGATATCAGGCAGGTCCTCCTGTTTGGTCTCGCTCTCGAAATACAGATTGGCACCGTGTTCCCTGGGGCGCATGATTTCCTCGAAAAGCCGGATGAGGTCCGTTGTGGTGATGATGCCGATCATTTTCCCGCTCCCATCAACCACCGGCAGGGCTCCAACGCGATGTTTGCGGCCGACTGATGCAGCCTGACTCACATAGGCATCTGGCAAAATGGTGACGACGTCGCTGGCCATGACTTTCTGCACCGTTGTAGTCGAGATCGAGTCGCCGGAATGCCTGCCAGATTGAGACGATCCGAGAGAGGCGATTGACTCCCTCAGCCGCGCATCGGTCAGCATTCCGATCAGTTTCCCGTTTCCATCTACCACCGGCAAATGGTGTATGCGATTATCCCGCATCATTGTCTGTGCCATATGGATCGGAGTATTGGGAGTGGTGGTAATCACTGGTGTTCGCATGCACTGGCGTATAAACATCTCAAACCTCCCGAATCAAGTTTCTCAAACAAGAATCTGTTGATAGTGTGCTCTATATGTGATGCAGATTCGTGGATATATCCTACTCTCTTCTCGCTAAGCAATCAAGCCTTCCGGTGCTGCTATGGGCCTGAAGAGGCAGATACCGTGAGTTCACCTGCTAGAGATCATCTTGGCAGATGGCCATTTCCCATTCCCCTCAACAGAAGGCGCAACGGAACTATAGATATCAGAAGGGGCTGCTTTCCAATTCAGATGCAGCCCCCAAATCCCCGCCGTACATAAAGAGCCGGATACAAATACCTGCAACCCCTTTCCAGATGCCTTCTCACTTGGAGCAAGTCTTATTGGTTGGCCTCTTTGATGTTCTCAATATAGGCTTTCATCGTTGCGTTTATATCGGCCAGCGCGTATACCTCAAAATCCATGAACGCACCGATGGGAATGGAAGCAATCGTTTGAGCGGCGTCATCTGCATCGGGAAGCTCCCATATGATTACAGCTCGCCCTCCGGGAATCGCATATGCCTCCAGAACCTTGCCGATCTTCTTCTGTTCCCCGATCCAATCGAGGGTCGCCCTTAACATCTGTCTCATGGGCGATTTAGGAGACGTGGCCGCTACGTCTTTCATGGCACAAAAGCTGAGGAACTTCATCTTCATCCTCCTTTCGGCTCTTCTTGTTTGCGGGGGATTGATTATATATCCACAAGCCGCTAAAGTCAACAGTGAGTCTCTTCCAGCACCAGATGAGCTTGAAGGGAGGGCCGATTTTCATCGGCCTCAAGCGCCGTCAAATGGGCAGGTAATCGGTCCCAGTTTCGAGTATCAAGTGGTACGATGCAGCCAGTGGTATCATATTTGCCGGGCTGCACTAACAGGCTGTTGAAAAAGAGGTGAAGGATTCCTCTTCTTCCCCCAAGAGTGGGGGCCAGGGGGTTGATTAGGACTTAGTCGAGTTTTCTTATCTCTTCTCCGCCACATAAATATCCGCTTCGATCATTTGCCCGTTTTCGAAGAAATGATGGGCGAAATAGAGGTTTCCCTCATCATCGAGAGAGAGGTCGTCATTCAAAACTACCCGTTGGGGCTCCTGCCATGCTGAATCGATTCTGTGGGAAACGTAAATCCCGGTAGTGCCATCGATGAGCTGCTTTTCCGCGGGCACCTTCACGTCCGGGGTGAAGAAGAAATAGAGGGTGTTGCCGTCGGGTGTGACAAAAGGCGAATCTTCTGTTCCGGCGCTGCTGATCGGAGCGGACACCGGCACTGGGATTGCCCACTGGCTGGAATGGAGCACAGTCGGATACACAGCCGTTTTGGGAGTGACCTTGATTGCATTCGACGGCATCTTGCTTTCTCTGGGCATAATTTCCAGAGAGCCCTATTCATCGGCGCATCCGGTGAATAGGATCAAACACACCGATATCCCAACCATGATCACTTTCCACATATGCTGCCTCTCATTAGCCTTCTGTCCAATGGCGACACAAATCCAGGACCCTATTCTAGCATAAACGGACATGAGAGCGTTGCTCGAGTTATTGGGCTTCCGATATGATGGTACAATAATGGTAGATGTCCGAGCATACAGAGCAGATGAGATGAAAACCCTATCACAATGGTTTGATCGGAGGAGAAACGTCTGGAAATGGGCAATCAAAGTATTGCTCTTGCTTCTGTTGGTCTTGCTGGTGTTGTTCCCCCGGGTGGACCGTTTGCCGGTGACAATTCACCGCTACTTCAATCCTAATAGTCTGGTAGATCCCCAGTCTCCTGCCTTAGATCCGCTGATCGATGAATTCGAAAAATATCGTCAGCCGGATTGGTCCAAGACGGAGTTGATGAATTACATTGAAGCTTTTGTCTATTACAAGATTCCCTATGCTTATGATTGGAACACCTGGGCCAATGCCGACTATTTGCCGACCGTTGAAGAAGTGATTAAGAAGGGCAAAGAGGATTGTGACGGCCGGGCGGTCCTGGCAGCTTCGATGCTGCGCCGATACGGTTTCGATGCCACCCTCGCCGGAAACTTCCAGCACATCTGGGTCAAGACGGAGGTTGGGGAAACCATGGGACCGGGCGAGAGATCGTTTATGGAATACACCGAGGAAGGCAGGCGATTCAATTGGGATGCTTTACGGGATATGCCGAATGAATACAGCTTTAACATATCGGTCTTCCCGCTGTGGCGGGAGTTGATTATTGCGATAGGGGCATGGCTCATCTTGAAGGGACGTCATCTGAGCTTCAGCGAGGGCCTGATATGGCTGGGGCTGGCAGTGGTCGGCCTGTTGCTGATCCGCGGCGGAGGCTATGACTCAGAGAGCTTCAAAAACTGGCTGGGATCGCTGATCCTCGTGTTCGCGGTGATAGCGCTGGTGGTGCGATCTTACCAAACCAACAAACGGGAGTCGCCGCAAGGCCCCTACAGCGCGTAAAGCTCTCGCCCGTAGGTGGTCACCCAGTTCTTTTTGAGAACCTTCAATGTTTCTTCAATCTTGTCCACGCTGAGGATGACAATGGGTTGGCCGCTCTCTCCCCTGCCTAGGTAGGTGTAAATGGACTGGATGTTGATTCCGGCATTGGCTAAGGGTTTGAGCACTGCTTGAAGCGCGCCGGGATGGTCGGGGACTTCCACTGCGATCACATCACGCTCGCGCACAGTATAGCCGCGGCTCTTGAGCACATTGAGGGTCTTATCGGGATTATCGGTGATGAACCGCACGTTACTGACATCGGAAAGATCGCCTGCCGCCAGAGCCCGGATGTTGATCCCTTCATATCCCAGAAACTCGCTCACGCGCAGAAACTGGCCCGGCTCATTCTCCAGCGTCATGGAAATCTGTCTTACCGTAGTCATGGCTCACTCCTCACAAGTTATATCCTGCCATCAGCGCTTTCTTGTTGATTTCGATCAGCGATTTCTTGCTCTTGAGCGTATCTTCCAGCACGTGGAACAGGGAATTGACCGAAACCAGATTGCTCTTCTTGCAGAAGGATCCCAGCATGATCATATTGGCCGATTTGGGGCTCTTGAGTTCCTCGGCCATGGCGTTGGCAGGGACTTCAACGATATCGATATCGCCCCGGGTGACTGTGGTTCGGGTTATCGAAGAATTGATGAAGAGGACTCCCCCGGAATGCACATGGTTCTGATATCGATCCAGGGACGGTTGATTCATCACCACCAGAAAATCGGGGGATGAAGCCACCGGAGAGGCAATCTCTTCATCGGATATGGCCACGGTGCAATGGGCGGTGCCGCCGCGAACCTCCAGCCCGTAAGCGGGCAGGTAGGTCACGTATTTGCCTTCCTCCATCGCCGCTTCCGCCAGGTTGAGGCCCATCGAGAGCACCCCTTGGCCGCCAAAGCCTGTAAACATCGTCTTAATCAGCATCTTCTTTCTTCCCGGTTGTATCTTTGATTACGCCCAGCGGAAAGACCTTGACCATCTCCTTATCGATCCACTTCCAGGAGTCCAGAGGTTCCATCTTCCAGTTGGTGGGACACGGAGAAAGAACCTCCACCATGGAAAACCCCAGGCCATCGATCTGCGCCTGGAATGCCTTTCGAATGGCCTTCTTGGTCTTGCGGATATTGGCCGGAGAATTGACCGCCGTCCGCTCAAGATATACTGTGCCATCAAGCAGAGCCAGCATTTCGCTCATTTTGATAGGGCTTCCCTCTTTGGCCGCATTCCTGCCCAAAGGGGTGGTGGTGGTCTTCTGGCTCAACAGTGTGGTCGGAGCCATCTGTCCGCCGGTCATTCCGTAGATGGCGTTATTGATGAAAATGGTGGTCAGATTCTCTCCCCGGTTGGCGGCATGGATGGTCTCGGCAATGCCGATGGCGCAGAGATCGCCGTCTCCCTGGTAGGTGAAGACGATGGCCTCGGGATTGACCCTCTTCATACCGGTGGCCACTGCCATTCCCCTGCCGTGCGCTACTTCGGCCATGTCGACATCAAAATAGTTGTAGGCAAAGACGCAGCATCCGACGCCGGGAATTCCAACCGCGATGTCCCGGAGGTTCATCTCATCGATCACCTCGCCGACAAGCCGGTGCGCAATGGAGTGACCGCACCCGGCGCAGTAGTGGAACTGGACTGGCTTCATGCATTTGGGTCGACTGTATACCTTGTTCACTTCTCCGCCCTCAGCCCTTTCTGATAATAAAGACGATTGATTACCCGGAAGACCTCGTCTGGTGTAGGAATCACGCCTCCCGGCCTGCCGTAGAAGGAGATTTCTCCTTTACCTGCCAAGGCCAGCTGAACATCCTCCAGCATCTGCCCCATGTTCATTTCAAAGACCAGGAAGTGGTTGGTTTGATGGATCAAAGCTTGAACGGCTTCCGATGGGAACGGCCAGAGAGTGATCGGCCTCAGTAGTCCCACCTTCAGCCCGCTTTCCCGCGCCCGCTTGACCGCTCCTTTGGCGATTCGAGCGGAGCTCCCGAAAGCCACCACCACCAGCTTGGCATCTTCCGTCAGGAAGGTTTCGGAGGTGGTTTCATTCTTTTTGATCAGCTGATATCGCCTGAAGAGGCTCCAGTTGAGCTCTTCCAGCTCAACTGGCTTTGAGGTCAGCACTTTTATAATCCGGCTGGGCCTTCCCTGTGCGCCTCTCAAGGCGGGGCTTCTGATCGGCAGCTCAACCGGGGCTTCGTGTTTGAACTCCACGGGCTCTTTCATCTGGCCCACCATGCCGTCGCCGAGGATGATCACCGGAATCTTGTACTTATCGGCCAGATCGAAGGCGCGATGGGTGAGATCGGCCAGTTCCTGCACCGAGGAGGGAGCCAGAACAATCGTGCGATAGTCTCCATGCCCGCCGCCTCTGGTGGCTTGAAAATAATCCGATTGAGAGGGGGCGATGCTTCCCAGTCCGGGACCTCCCCTCGACATATTGACGATGACGGCCGGAAGCTCGCAGGCGGCCAGATATGAGATGCCTTCCTGCTTTAAGCTGATCCCCGGACTGGAAGAGGATGTCATTGTCCTCACTCCCGCCAGGCTCGCGCCGTAAACCATATTGATAGCGGAAAGTTCACTTTCCGCCTGGATGAAGGTGCACCCTTTTCTCTTGGGCAAATTTGTGGCCATGTACTCCGTCAGCTCATTCTGAGGGGTGATCGGATAGCCGAAATAGGAGGCGCATCCGGCCCGGATGGCCGCTTCCCCGATGGCGCTGTTGCCGTCCATGAGAACCTTAGTCACGGTACACCTCGATCACGATATCCGGGCACACCACCGCGCAGGTGGCACAGCCGGTGCAC